>CAZRQM010000026.1:0-9846 GCA_964602385.1 uncultured Thermotogae bacterium
CAAGAAAGTGAACTGCATGGTCGCAAGGTCTATCGCGAACACGCCGATCGGCGCGTTTGTCACTAGCTGCTCGTACCGCGTCCGTTCCGCACGGAGGGATCGCATGAGGCGCTGCCGCTCAAGCGTGTGCCCCACCATCTCCTGCAACGCGGTGGGCTCGATGGACTTGTCTATGTATCGCTCCGCCCCTTGCTTAAGCGCACTTGCCGCGCTGTAGCTGTCCGTGTGGCCGCTGAGCACGTAGATCGCCGTATGCGGATACCCGGCGTGGATGCGCGGGATGAGATCGATCCCTAAGGTGTCGGGGAGAATGATATCGATGATGACAATATCGAACTCTTCTTTTTCCAGTGTTGCCAGTCCGGCACTCCCGGTCTCCACTGCCACCACTTCATTTCCGGAGCGGGTGAGGAGTTTCTTGACGATAAGCCCCCAATTGGGATCGTCATCGACAACAAGGACCCTTCCCGAGACTACCGTAAGCATCTCTTACCTATCACCTCACGATCCGGTCAGCTCTTCGATCTCACTTTCGTCCTTTGTCCATCCACGCCTTATCTTAACCATCAGCTCGAGGTAGATGTGTGCCCCCAACAGGGCCTCGATCTGCGGCCGGGCGGAACTACCAATGCGCTTGATCAGCTTTCCCTGCGTTCCAATTATAATACCCTTATGGGACTTACTGTCAACTACGATGTCCGCTCTGATCTCCATCAGCCCGTCGTCGCGCTCATGCATCCACTTGACCTGCACCGCGGTCTTGTACGGGACTTCCTGAAATGTGACCCCAAAAACCTTCTCCCGAATCAGCTCAGCCACGAGAAACTCGACCGGCCTGTCGATCTTGATATCGGCGGGAAATATCGCCGGCCCAACGGGCAAGTAGGGAACCAACGTCCGCAGTACTTCATCGATGTTCTTCTCCTGCGTCGCGGAGATTGGCACTAGTTCGCGAAACCTCCCCGTGCGCTCATAGGCAAGGAGCGTCTCCTCAAGGGCATTTCCGCGGGCGGTATCAATCTTGTTCACAACGAGGATGATCGGCCGCTCTTCGCCCTTCAGACTGTCGAGGAGTGTGCGATCGTAGTCGCTCACCTTCCCCCACGGGGCAACCATGTACAGGATGACGTCCAGTTCGCGCAGCGATCGAAAGGCCTCCCGCAGGATATGGCGGCTCAGCTCATTGTGCGCGCGGTGCAGGCCGGGTGTGTCGACAAACACGATCTGTTCCTCGTCCGTTGTGTACACGCAGCGCACGCGGTTGCGCGTCGCCTGCGGCTTGGGTGAGGTGATCAGCAGTTTTTCCCCCATCACGACGTTGAGGAACGTGGACTTGCCGACGTTCGTCTGCCCCAACACACCGACTATTCCCGACCTATGCACGATCATCGATGAGCCCCCCCGTACGCACAGCCGCAGCCAACTGCTCGATCTTTGGCGAAACGTACACGTCATGATCCGCATGGGGAACGATCTCGCGTACCCGCGCGTAGATCCGCTCCGTCGCTGGTGCAAGCTTATCCACACCTTGAAAGTCGATCGCCTGCGCCGCGCAGAGGTACTCGATCGCCACGATCCGCTCCAGGTTGTCGATTATCCGCAGTGCCTTGCGCGCCGAAATCGGAGCAAGGCTGTTGTGGTCCTCTTTCCCGCCGGAAGTGGGAATGGAATCTACGAGCGCCGGGTGACAGAGGACCTTGTTCTCGCTCACGAGTGCCGCGGCGGTGTACTGGACGAGCATCAGTCCGGAGTTTACTCCACCGTCTTCCACGAGGAAGAGCGGTAACCCTCGCCCCGTGCTCGTTAGGAGGCGATCGATCTGGCGCTCGGCGATGTTTCCCACTTCGGCAAGGGCCATCCCCGTCATCTCCAGAGCCAAGCCAATAATCTCGCCGTGAAAATTTCCCCCTGAAAGGACAGAGCCGTCGGCAAAGACGAGCGGGTTGTCCGTCGCCGAGTTGATCTCGATCTTCAGCTTTTCCTCCAAGAAGGACAACGCCTCCACCGCGGGACCGAGGACCTGTGGAATGCAGCGTAGGCTGTAGGCGTCTTGCACATCGTCAACTGTGCTGTCGATGAGATCGCTCCCAGCGATCAATCCCCTGATCCGTTCCGCGATCATTACCTGCCCGGGATGGGGTCGATTCCTGTGGAGCATTGCATTGAACGGGGCACTGAACCCACGCAGTGCTTCCAGGGAGAGCGCGGCAGCGCTGATGGCGTTCTCCAGCAGCCTCATTCCTCGCACGTACACGAGGAACGAAAGGCCGCTCATGAACTGCGTGCCGTTGAGTAACGCCAGCCCCTCCTTCGGGGCGAGGCAAACCGGCTCCCGCTCGATTATCGCAAGGGCGGTCCTCCCATCGATGCGTTTCCCCTCGTGCATCGCTTCGCCTTCGCCGATGAGGACGAGAGCGATATGCGCCAGAGGAGCCAAGTCACCCGACGAACCCACCGAGCCCTGCACCGGAACGATGGGGTGAACGTGGAGGTTGAGGAGATCGACGAGGTAGTCGATCGTCGTCCCCCGTATCCCCGAGTTCCCCTTGGCAAGCGAATTGATGCGAAAGAGGAGCATCGCCCGTACCACCTCTTCGGGGGCAGGATCGCCAACCCCGGCCGCATGCGACAGCACGATGTTTCTTTGCAAGCGCTCCAAGTCCTCGCGCGCGATCGTCCGGTTGCTTAGGCGCCCAAATCCGGTGTTGATCCCGTAAACCGGATCACCGGCAGCGACGATCTCCTCCACCACTTGCGCTCCGGTGCGTACACGCAACCGTGCCGCCTCTCCCACTGCGACAGTCTCGCCGTGAAAGACCACTCGCGAGGCCTGATCGAGTGAGAGTGTATTCCCATCTAGTTCTATCATTTCTTCACATCCCTCTTATGCACTAGCTTACGCTAATCGGTCCACAGATCAATCCCATTATGGTACGCTCATCCATCGCTCGCGGCTCTTGGTCGAAAATTGTAAAGCCGTCATACGCTCACTATACTAGATAGCGTATGAATACTCTCATCACGAATATCTCGCAGCTCGCCACGCCGCGCGGGGACGTCCCCGTGAAAGGTTCCCTGATGAATAGCATCTCCGTACAGGAGCACGTGTCAATCCGCATTGAGGATGGAATGATCGTCGAGATCGCGCAAGAAGTCGACCGACACGGGATTGATCTTATGATCGATGCCGGCGAAGCGGTGGTCATCCCCGGCCTCGTCGATCCCCATACGCACGCTGTCTTCGCTGGAACACGCGAAGAGGAATTCCTTGCCCGTTTGCAGGGTAAGCCGTACGACGAGGGAGGGATCCAATCGACGGCGCGCGCCGTCGACGCTGCAACTGAGAAGGAGCTGGTGCAAGGAACGCTTCCCCGCCTGCAACTGATGCTCGAAAACGGAACGACCACGGTGGAGATAAAGAGCGGCTATGGATTGAGTCTGGAGGGTGAAACGAAGCTTCTCCTGGCGATCAGGCAACTGCGAAAGATCGTTTCGATGCGCGTCGTTGCCACGTTCCTCGGGGCGCATGCCTTTCCTAAGGACGTTCGCCGCGACGACTACATCTCGACGATCATCACGGAGATGATTCCGATGGTGCGCCGCCGCCGCCTGGCGCAGTTCTGCGATGTGTTCTGCGACGAGGGTTTTTTCACGGTAAGCGAGACGCGTACCATCTTGCGCGCGGCGCGGGGAGCTGGCCTGCGTCTCAAGCTACACGCCGATGAGTTGGCGGACGTGGGCGGAGCGGAGCTTGCCGCTAGCCTGGAGGCAACATCAGCCGATCACCTCCTGCGTACGAACGAACGCGGGATGCGCCGCCTGCGAGAGGCGGGCGTGATCCCCGTTCTTCTCCCCGGGACGGCGTTCACCCTCGGCTCGCCTTACGCCCTCGCAAGGCGGATGGTGGATCTCGACCTTCCCGTCGCGCTTGCCACCGACTTTAACCCGGGGACCTGTCTCATCTACTCGATGTGGATCATTATCGGTCTTGCGGTGATGAAGATGGGGCTCACCCTCGAGGAGGCCCTTACAGCAGCGACACTCAACGCCGCCGCCGCACTTGAGCTATCAAGCGAGGTCGGGTCGCTCGAGGCGGGGAAAAGGGCCGATCTCCTCCTCCTTGACTTGGATAACTACCGACAGATTCCATACTACTTCGGGCACAATCCGGTACGCACGGTGCTGCGCGATGGCGAGGTTGTTTATGATAGTATCATTCATGACGGGGTCACTCATGACGGGGTCATCGATGATAAAGCCGCTCATGATGGCACGATGCACGGTAAGGCCGCGGCTCGCGAGAAGGCCACCCCTCAACAACCATGATCCGCATTCTTGCCTACGCCAAGATCAACCTCTCGCTCAGCGTCCTTCGCCGCCGCGAGGATGGATTCCACGAGATCGACTCTCTCATCCAGACGATCAACCTTGCTGACGAAATTACCGTGCGGCAAACCGATGTTCCGTTGATCGTGACCAATGACCTTGAGATAGCGCCGCAGGAGGATCTGGCGTGGAGGGCCGCCCGCCTCGTTCTGGACGAGAAGAACGTGCGCTCCGGAATGCGAATCAGCGTCCACAAGAGGATACCAACCGGAGCCGGCCTGGGCGGAGGGTCCAGCGACGCGGCGGCAGTGCTGTGGGCGGTAGATCGCCTGACGCCACCCGTTCTCCCCCACGAGCACCTGCTGATGCTGAGCGCACAGATGGGGTCGGACGTCCCTCTCTTCCTGCATGGCGGGCTTGTGCGCGCGACGGGAAGGGGAGAGGCGATCGCCTCTGTTTTTCCTTGCCGCAGGGAGCATTTCCTCCTCGTTGTCCCACCCGTGCACTGCGATACGCCAAGCGTCTACAAAGAAATGAAAACGCGGATCGTGCCCGATCGACGAAGCGCGCAAGAACCTCAACTCGGGGAGAACGACCTGTACGAAGCGGCTGTTTTCCTGTATCCTGAACTCACACCCTACGCACAAGCGACCTGTGAGCTAGGAGGGGAGTATGCGGGGATGAGCGGCAGTGGGTCCACATTCTACGCCGCGTTCAACGATGGGCGGCTCGCCGCCATGGCGTGCACAAAGATGAAAGAAGCCTTCCCACAGGCACAGGTCTACCTGGTCCGGGGCACGAGCGCAGGGTTCCTCGCGAAAGGAGAAACATGATACACATCGCTATCGACGGGCCGGCTGCATCCGGGAAGACGTCTCTCGGGCGAGCGATCGCGCAGCATTTTCATTTCTTGTTTATCGAGACAGGCAATATGTATCGTGCGGTCGCGTTGGGACTCGATCGCGGTCTTACCCTGGACAAGGTGCACGTCACGATGAGCGACGCCGGTCGCATTCTTCTGAACGGTGAGGATGTAAACGACATCCTTCACACACCGGAACTCGATCAAGGATCATCCCGCGTTGCCACGCGTCCCGAGGTGCGGCGGCTTCTCGTCAGGTTGCAGCAGGAGATCGCCGGGGGACACGATGTCGTCATGGAGGGGAGGGACATCGGTACCGTTGTCCTGCCACACGCAGACGTGAAGATATTCCTCCAGGCCTCGGCAAGAGAACGCGCGCGACGCCGGGCGAGCGAGCGCCATCAAACTGAGCTAGACGGTACCTTGCGCGAGATCATCACCCGCGACACGCGCGACCAAACGCGTACTATTGCCCCCTTGAACCCAGCAAGTGATGCAACTATAATGCGCACAGACAATAAGAGCCTCGCCGAGGTTATTTCAGAGGCGATAGCCCTAGTCGAGGAGCGGTTGCACACCGGTGACACAGCGGCTAAGTACTCTCTTTAGGAATTGCATCTACGCGTTGGTGATCTTCCTTATCGGTATTCCCACTCTCATCTTGTTCAAGGTGCGCGTACGCGGAAAAGAGATGCTCGAAGCGGGTAAGGAGTACATTATCGTCGCTCACCATCGCAGCTATTGGGATATCCCGATACTTGTCGTCGCCTTTGGCGTGCGCAACCGCATCCAGTTCATCGCCCGGGAAGGGTTGAAGAAGAACCCGATCTTTCGGCCGCTTTTGCACCTATTCTCAACAACCATCGATCGTGACAACTTCGGAAGGAGAGACTTCCGTCGTGTTCTGCAGACGATGCGCAAGGAGAGACTGATCGGGATATTCCCCGAGGGGACAACGAAGGCGCAAGCAAGCGCCAAGACGGGTGTGATTCACTTCGCCAGGCTTACGCGTAAGCTACTCCTCCCCGTGCACGTCAAGGCAGACGGCCCGTATCCGCCACGTTATCCATTCAGGTTTCCACGGGTGACCGTTTCCATCGGCAGGGCGATCAGCCTGCCAGACCTTGAGAAAGAGATCCCGATACTCCCGGAAAAGTCGAGCGAACGCGCATGTGTACTGACCGAATGCCTGATGGAGCACATTGATGCCACTTGATAAAGGAGGAGGATAGTAGAAACTCTAGAGATGTACATGCAGGCTCCCAACCCCGAGATGTAAAGGGAAGGGGAAACTCCACTAACAGGTGATAGCAATATGGAAGAAAGAATCAGGATGAAAGACGCTTTCACTGAAAGCGACGTCAAGATGTATAGCCGTGGAGACACGATCACGGGAACGGTTGTACAGATAAACGATAGCGAGATTCTCGTCGACATCGGCTACAAATCCGAAGGAATTCTCCCGATAGGAGAGCTCTCCCCCTTCCGCAAAGAGGGGAAGGTTGAGGAAGGGGAAGAGATCGAAGTTCTCGTCACGTACATCGATGAGGAGAAAGGAACGGTCTTCGCCTCCGAGAAACAAGCCGAATATGAGAAGCGCATCGACACACTCGAAGAGGCATACCGCGATGGGGAGATCATCGAGGGTGAGATCGTAAACGAGGTCAAGAACGCTGGTTACCACGTCAATCTCGATGGTATTCGCGCGTTCCTCCCCGGATCACATCTCGGAAGCGATCTGCCAAGTGCGATCGATGAGTTGAAGGGGATGCGCGTCCCGTTCAAGATCCTCGAGCTTTCTCGCCGCGACAAGAATCTCGTCGTCTCTCACAAGCAGTACCTGAAGGATGAAGAGAAGAAGAAGCGCATGGCTCTCTTCGAGAACCTGGAGAAGGGGCAAGTGATCGAGGGCACGATCCGCAGTGTCGTTGACTTCGGCCTATTCGTCGATATCGGCGGGTTCGAAGGGCTCGTGCACCGCTCGGAGATCGCATGGAAGGATCTCCCAGTCCCTCCTAGTCAGTACAAACCAAAGGACAAGGTGACGGTTGCGGTCATCGACTTCGACAAGGAGAAAGGAAAGGTCTCACTGTCGATCAAGCGACTTCGTCCCAACCCATGGGAGGGAATTAGCGAGCGCTATCTCGCGGGGACAAGAGTTACGGGGACTGTCGTCAGCGTGACTGACTTCGGCGCATTCGTGGAGCTCGAGCAGGACATCGAAGGCCTGGTACACATCTCCGAGCTCTCCTGGGGCTACCCGGAGAACCCAAAGGAGGTTGTGCACGATGGCGACGAGATCGAGGTTGTTGTTCTCAATTGTGATGAAGAGACACACCGCATCAGCCTCTCCCTCCGCCGTACACAGCGCGATCCGTGGGAAGACGGCGAGGCAAAGTATCCCGTCGGCCAACGCGTCGTCGGTACAGTCACCAAGATCACTGACTTCGGCGCCTTCGTCAAACTGGAGGACGGCGTCGAGGGCCTGGTTCACGTCTCCGAGCTCGATTGGGGCCACATCGCACATCCACGCGACGTACTCAAGCAGGGCGAGACCGTGGAGGTGAAGGTGCTGAGCGTCGACCCGCAGGAGCGCCGTATCAGCCTGAGCATCCGCGAGCTGAAGGCCAACCCGTGGCGCAAGTTCGTCGAGAGCTACTCCATCGACCAGGTGATTGAAGGCGAGATCACCGAAATCAAGGATTTCGGCGCATTCATGAAGATCACCGACGACGTCGACGGTTTGATACACGTCTCCGAGATCAGCGATCAACGGATCGCCACCCCGCAAGATGTCCTCACCGTAGGAGACAAGGTACAGGCAAAGATCATCGGAATCAACGAGGACAAGAAGCAGGTGCGGCTGAGCATGCGCAACCTGTTCGGACCGCCGGAGGTCCCTGCCGCCCGCGAGGAGCGCGAGCCGCGTGAGCCGCGTGAGCCCCGCAAGCCGCGATCGAAGAAACGGCCCAAGGAACGGATAGATAGTGCGTTCCTCGATGGCGCCGGTCACGAGAGCCTGAGCATGCGTGACTTGTTAAGCAACGCCAATGCCGATGACACCAATGTTGACGATGATAACTCAACTGAGTAGATAACTTCGAGGAGGATTACACAATGAACAAGGGCGAATTCATCGATCGTTTGTCCGATTCAGCCGACTTGACCAAGAAAGAGGCGCGTCAGCTTCTCGACTCGGTGCTCAGCCTCATCTCGGACTCTCTGCTGCACGGAGAGGAAGTCAAGCTTGTGGGATTCGGCAAGTTCGGCGTGCGCGCTCGCCGCGCAAGCAGCCGCATCAACCCTCAGACCAAGAAGCCGATCCAGGTTGATGCTAAGGTCGTACCGCTGTTCAAGCCTGGGAAGGAACTGAAACGCGTTGTGGAGAAAAACCTCAAGGTAACGGCAAAAGGCGTGGCGCGAAAGTAGCTAGCAGCCTTCAATTAACACATAAGCGATGGCCAGCCTGTCCGTGTGTGACAGGCTGGCCTCGATTTTTCCTTCCGCAAGCTCACATCTGATGATCGGCCTGCCAGACGGGGCGTTCTCCACCTCGATCGAGTGAAACGGCACGCCGTAGCCGAGCGCCTTGATTACAGCCTCCTTGGCAGCAAACCGCACCGCAAGGCGTTCGTATCTCCTATTGCCGCGTGCGCTTAACGCATATTCGATCTCAGTTGTCGTAAAAACGCGACCTAGAAAGCGATCCCCGTGACGCTCATGTAGGCGTCTTATCCGTTCCACATCGACGATGTCAATGCCAACTCTAATCATTTGATGGGATCATGAGACACCGCTGGGCAACAACGATCGACCGCAACTCGTCAACCGCCGCATCGAGGTCGTCGTTGATCACAAGATACTCAAAGAGCGGCATCGACTTCATCTCCTCTGCCGCCACCGAAAGGCGCGACTTAATCTGCAGATCAGTCTCTGTCCCCCGTTCGCGCAGGCGCGTGCCGAGGATCTCAAGCGACGACGGTGTGAGGAAGACGTAGACGATGGAGAAGTCGCTCAAGCCACGCTCCATCAACGTCCTCGCCCCGTTTACGTCGATGTTCAGGATCACGTCCTTTCCCTCAGCGAAGACCGATTTGATCTGGCCGCGCGATGTGCCGTACTGGTGTCCCAGGTAGGTCACGTGCTCAACTACCTCATTCTTCTCGACGAGCCGCTTAAACTCCTCGTCGCTGATGAAGTGATAGTCACGACCGTCGACCTCATCGCTTCTCCGAAGGCGTGTCGTAAAGGAGACCGAATAGGAGAGCCCAGGGAGGACATCCATCACTCGCTCGATCACCGAATTCTTCCCCGCACCGGACGGGCCACAGACAATGAATGCCACTCCGCCGCCCACGCCGCGTCGGCGACTGCTCATCGCCTCACTCGACATTCTGTACCTGCTCCTTGAACGCGTTGACAGCAAGCTTCATGTCGATCACGAGGCCGTTGATCGTCAGATCCCGTGATTTCGACCCCAGCGTGTTCACCTCACGCAGCAACTCCTGGCTGAGGAAGTCAAGCTCTTTGCCCACCGGCTCGTCTGAGGTGAGGAGCGATCTTGCGCGGGCCACGTGCCCCTGCAGGCGAGCGATCTCCTCCTGCACATCGTAGCGCTCTACGACAAGAGCAATCTCCATCTCCATGCGCGCGGGATC
>CAZRQM010000026.1:9946-12200 GCA_964602385.1 uncultured Thermotogae bacterium
CTGCACCTGCGGACGATCGCTAAGGGAACGCACACGCACCGACAGGAAACGGTTGTTCAAGGTGCGCAGGGTCACCTCCGCGCGCCAACCGGCGCCGGTCGCCGTTCCCATGCCAAAGCCGGTCATACTACTTATCATTCTTTCCTCCAATAAACGAAATTGCAGCATACCCGACGACCGCGGATCGGTCTCCGATCACATCGCCAGAGGTAGCATACGAGACGAGCCTCGCCTCCCACCCCAGGGTGCGCGCACAGCTCATCACGGCAGCGATCGCGCCCCCGCCGCAAATCGTAAGCCTCTCTTCGATCAACGTACGGTAGAACCCCTCGATATCCAAGGCAAGAATACGATCGATCGCTTTGTGGTCGATCTGACGAGCAATCTCGTCGGGCTGATAGTGGGTGAAGTCACTGCTGGCGATGACAACACCGGCGCTCTCTTTCGCGACGGCCGCTATTGCCTCTCCCAGAGCGATGAGATCAGCGATCGGCGGGAGCATCACGCAGATGGGGACAAACGGTACGTCAAGTCCAAACAGGTGCTGCAAGAATGGAAGCTGCACCTCAACTGAGTGTTCACGCGAGAACGCCTCCGGCGCCACTCTAACTACGCCCAAGACCAGCCGTCGTGCAATCTCCGTTGCGATAGCAGAAGAACCAAGCGGCGTCTCCCACGCCCCACCCGTGCTGATAGATATCGGCTGTCCCATCCCCGTGTGATTCGAGCCCAGGATGATCGCCCACTCCGGCTGGCCCCGTGCAGCAAGCTGCGCGTAGCCCTCCCCTGCCACCGCTCCCGAGTACACGTAGCCCGCATGCGGCGCGATAAGCCCCATCGATGAGTCGAGCGCAGCACCGGAACGCGGGGCGCCACACAGTCGTGTCAATTCCCGGGAGAGTTGAGCGGGGCTTCCCGGGTAGAACGTACCAGCAACGACGGGCCTGCGATGTGAAATCATCATGCAACGATTGTAGCCCCCCACCGATCGACGGTGCAACCGCTCGTCTTGACAGGCTGGGCTACGTTCATTAACATCTCGCTACCAATTGGGAGATCGTTTAATGGTAGGACGACAGGCTCTGGTCCTGTTAGTGGGGGTTCGAATCCTCCTCTCCCAACCACTCCTTCCCTATATTCGCTGTCCGTTGTCGTTTCAAGTGGGCAGTTACTTCTAATCTTGATTCGTGCAGTAAGCATGGCAAAGGCAAGCCTGTAACTCTGCGGGGGTCTTGGGGCTTGGCTATTTCCCATTAGCCACCCATTTGAGAAGACGCAGAACTCCGCTCATTGAGTACTTCCAAGTTACACCATTGATTGGTTAACGCTGAAGAGATCTCTATAATGGTCGAGATGAGGTGATCTCGAGAAGGAAGGATGAGGCAACGAGAACAAGCAATGACCCAAATCAAAGGGAAACATGGTACGTCGATTATCAGCGGTAGTCGTGTCAATCTGTTTGCTAGCTGGAGTCGCTGCGTTTTCGATGCAGCTCAACTACCTGTGAAGCTTCGATCCACCCAAGGACGGTTGGACGTTTAATGGGATCAGCGTTGGGGGAATATCTGGGCTGACACTCGCTCCCGATGGCAGCTTCTTTGCCATATGTGATGACAAAGGGGACTATGTTGATCAGCCTGGGATTCTGTACAATCTGAATATCAATGCCGATCAAACTGGGATCCATGGCGTAGATGTCGTGGGCATCGTGCCTCTCAAGACGCCGGATGGATCTCCGTACGCATCAGGCAGCATCGATGCTGAGGATGTCCTCTGGACACCGACCGGTTTCATTGCCTGCTCGGAGAGGGATCAGGATAACAATCCGTGGATACGGCAGTTCTCGCACGACGGCACGTTCATAAATGCGATACCCGTCCCTGAGAAGTTTGTCCCCGCCTTCGATGGCGACACACAGGTGCGCGGGGTTAGGACGAATCTCTCGTTCGAGGCAAGCACGCTTACACCCGATTATGCTACTCTGTATGTGATGAACGAGGAAGCGTTGGTGCAAGACGGAGACGTCGCAACTCCAACCGCGGGGACGCCCGTACGCCTGATCGAATACGATCTGAGCAGTGGAAAGCCCGTGGAAAAGGCGGAATACGTTTATGTAACCGAGCCGATATTTGCGGCTCCGCCGGAAGGCCAGTCCGCAGACAACGGGGTGCCGGGGATGGTCTACGTTGGGCATATCACCTCGCAGTTTGATCTGATCGTCATGGAGCGCTCGTATTCAACCGGCGCGGGAAAC
>CAZRQM010000027.1:0-11786 GCA_964602385.1 uncultured Thermotogae bacterium
GGGTACTTACAAACCCTTCGGGTTATGGGCAAAACTCGATTCTCTCAGCGAACCAGTAGCACATTTGGTCGACAAGGCCCTGTCCATAGTAGTTCCAGAGGTGGAAATCCATGATCGGTTGGGATGCCCCGCTGCGAAAGACCTAGGACTGTCAGGCGCGCGAGTCCCGCGTTCCGCTGGAGCTGAACGAGGTTAAGCGCGGTGAGAGAGCATTTCCAAATGGAGGCTCCTCTCCTTCGGCTCGACCTCGGAAATGGCAAATACGGTGATTCTCAGAAGGCCGTTCTTTCGGGGAGCGTCCACGGAGAACGACTCACTGGTAGACCGCAGGTTGATTCTCCCAAGCAGGGGGCAGTGGCGTTGACCGGTGATGCTTGCCCCAGGTTGCCTGAGGCAAGAGAATGCATCATGATGAAGCTATCACACTCGATGGAGGTTCTCATGAAAAACCAGCGTCTTTCAGCAGCGGTAGTTATTCTCGTGTTGTGTGGGGTTGTGCTTCCCCTCGTCGCGCAGTCGAATCCCGTTTTCCTAGGCACTTTCTCCGAATCCTTTACAACCTTCTCCGTGGTCGCAGCACTTACCCATCCGGGTGAATTAGATTGGTATTCATTCAACGTTACGGACCACGATTCGACAATCTACGCCCTTTCCAAGGGGGCGGATGACGAATACGGACTTCGCACCCTTCTGTTTGATGATGAAGGTACCTACATCGATGCCGCAGAGGATCAAATTCTCAAAGTCACCCTTGCGATCGGAACCTACAAGATTCGAATTGACAGCGTCAAGAGTACCGTACAAAGCTATTCCCTTGTTGTCTTTAACGGCATTGAAGCTGAATCCAATGATGGCATTCTCGAATCGAACGTTCTTGAGAACATCGATCGAGAGACTTTGCTTGTTGCGTCCTTGCTTCCGCCGGGAGATGCCGATTTCTTTCGCTTTGAGATCCCCGAAGGTGGCCTGTCCAAAGGGAATAACGCGCTGTTGATCGAGACCACCGGGGCACCAGCCGGAGACACTGTGCTCATTCTTTATCGGTACAGCGATGTGGAACAACGCTATCTACCGATCTTATTCGATGATGATTCAGGAGATGATTACTGGAGTCGGGTTCTGTTGCTTGCGCAGCCACGAGAGCGCTATGCAGTTCGCGTAGAGGAGACCGTATACCCGCTGAATGGGATTAACGAATACATCCTCTTGATCGCCCCTCTAGCACTGAGTGCGGATGACGAGCCGAACGATACATTGACCCAAGCAGGGGTACTTGTGCCGATTTTGCCGGATGCTTCTGCTTGGAGAATTGACGGGCTACTCGATACTGCCGACACGATCGATTTCTACGAGCTAACGATCGAAAGCCGCGCGCTTGTTCACGTCTGGACTGAAACTCAACCCGCTATAGGCGATTTTGACACGCTGCTTACGCTTTACACGCCCAGCGGTGATCGCCTTGCCAATAACGATGACAGCGGGGATTCCTCCTGGAGCCGCATCTCTGTGTTATTAGATGCTGGCACCTACTACGTCGCGGTCGAAGCAAGCAGCCTGCAAGCATCGTTGGTTCCGTATCGCCTGCAAGCTGTGGCAGAGGATGTGAAGACGGTATCTGAAAGCGAACCCAACGACACCGTTGAGACAGCGGAACTTATCGAGTGGGCTGGCGGCGAGGCATTGCTGATTGAAGCAACTATCGGGCTGGAAGACGCCGCCGATTCCTTCCGCTTCGTGCTCAGTGAGGAAACGCCTGTTGTTTTCGGGACCGGGCCCAAATCCGGATCGACTATTGCTTACGATACAACGTTGACTTTGTACGATGAGGAGCTCACGGAAATTGCGAATAACGACGATTTCAGTGAATACTGGAGTCGTATCGAGGAAACGCTTTCAGCAGGGACATACTACATCGTCGTGGGAAGCTACGTCTCCGACGAATCGTTCGAGTACACGCTAGTTATTACTGCACCCTGAGTCGGGACAATGAGATTGAAGACGTGGAGAACCACGTCAATTCATGGCCCGCCGGGGCAAGGCATTCAGCGCACGAGGTACGAAGAGACACTGAGAGGGCGTCTCTCCAAATGGTCTTGCTCGGCTCAACCTCGGAAACGGCAAATGCGGCGCTCTCAGAGCGCTAGGTCCTGGAAGGAAGGAGAAATCGACTCGCGAATAAAAGCCTCTTTCAGTCTATGCTCTTGGTTCATTTGCAAAGCAAAGTATGCTCTTGAAGTGAGGCGTCTCGTAAGAGTAAGGAGATGAGAGCATGGCCATTTCTTCTCTGCCATCGAAGAATCAGATCACCTTGCCCGCACAGCTCGTCCGCCGGTGGGATCTCAAGCAAGGGGATGGGCTCATGTTCTTTGAAGACGGCGATGTGGTCCGAGTGTTGCCTGTCAAGCGCAAATCGCTACTGGAGATGCGTGGATCAGTGAAGCCAAGACAGCCGATCAAGTCCATATACGAGCTTCGACAAGTCGCACGCAAAGAGCACATCTCCCGCTGTGAGCGCAAAACAGGCTAGCGTCGACAGATACTTCTTTCTCCGGTATTTCACCGGAGATCCCCCGATTAGGCGGAAACGGCTTGGAGGGTGCACCAGCAGGCAATGGCGGGGAAGACCGAGCTCGTCGTGCCGGAGATGGGCATCGCAAAGATCATGCGGGCATCGGAGACCTCAGTGTTCAACCTGTCTAAGCAAGAAGCAAGCGAAAAGCGATCGCCGTACTGAACATGCCCGGCGTTCAAGTGCCGTTCTCAACATGTGGATGGGAAGACCCGAGGTGCTTCCGGTGCTCGTGCTGTTCAGGGCTATCTTCCAGGCCTCGATTAGCATTGCTTGCATTACGTCGAGTTTGGTCACGGGGCTTCTTGAGACTCGACAAAGATCAAGAGGGAGGGACTGATTCCAGAACCGCGCACGGCTCATGTAATACACTCGACGTCGTCGATGGGCTGTTCGAGGAGGACGAAGTAGGAGCGCGCTGCGGATAGCGGGATACACTAGCCAGCGAGGCGAGAGGGTATCTAGAGCAGTGCTACGATCTGTCTTGTACCCCCGGGGCTGCACAGCCTGACCGACGGGGCGTTCCGAACGTGGGCTAGCTGTCTGGCACCATGTACAGCTCGTTGTTGCAGATGAATCGCCCCAGGAAAGCGCTGGATATCCACCACTGCGATGCGTGCGCCCTCAAGGCTTGGTACTTGGCGGCGATCGCTTGCGCTGTCAACGGGACAGTATGCCAAGACCCGAGTTCAAGGAAGGCATCCAGCAGGTCAAGGGAAAGCACGTTGCGGACTTTCGACGGCGTTGGCCACGGATCGGCGAAGGAATGCACCATGTAGCAGCGCAGAGCCGGTCGCACAAAGTCGCCGTTCTCCGCTTCGAGTTCCTCGACGGCCATGCGAACGAAGGTATAGCCTGCGCAATGGTCCGGGTGCGTGTCCTGAGGATGGGGCAGATACAGCGTGGTCGGACGGAATAGCCCGATGATCACCATGAGGTCGCGAAGTAACCCCTCGCCGCAGTACTGGCTCCCTGGGTTGAACGCCACGCTGGAGTACTTGGTCGTACAGCGCGTATACGGACTGCGGAATGGGTCGATGGCGAACCAATGGTTATTGAGAAGCGAGCTTAGGCCACTGTCAGGGTAGTTCAGAAAGATGGCGCTTGCTGGATCAACGCCGAGCCGTCCGAGAGCGACTACTGCTTCCTTTTGACGGCGTGTGCCAACAGCGCGAAACTCGGCGGCTATTGAGAACGGATTCATGGTGATCAGGCTCTTGCTCGCCAAGTTGGCGTCGCCGCTCGTGAGGAAGACCACAAGAACGGGAATCCCCTCTGCCCGGAAGGCTGCAATGGAGCTTCCTACGCCCAGGATGTCGTCATCGGGATGGGGCGCGACGATCAAGACGCGCTCGCTTCCAATGCTCTCGCGAGGGATGTCCGCAGGGACGAGGTGCAGGAACCACAACGGAGGGCTCTGCAAGAAGACATAAACACCGAACAGCGTCGCAAAGGCCATGACCTGAGGCCATCGTAGACGCCGCCAGAAGTGCTTTAGGCACTCAAGACACCTAGATCGCTGGGCATGATACACCATTGTGTCACCGCCTTCTGCGTCGGACCATGACGCGTAAAGCACCGCATATTCCGGCCCGATCTGTGCAGAACGGGAACCGGAGAAGATACGGTGGAGAACCTGCACCACTCTAGGGACTAGTTTATGCTAAGTCAAGGGCCGGTTCTGGCAAGGTCACCTCTTGATTGAGATACGTTCGTGGTGCGAGAGACCCCAACGCCGAATGTCTCCTCCGTGCATTGTAGTATTCGATCTGTAGAGCAAGCACTCTCTCGATCGGCGCATGGACTTTCTAATTGAATGAGAGTCTCAGTGTTTCCCTCGACAGTCTCTTGCCGCGGTTTGTGTATACCCTCTCCAGCCACAAAACGTTACATACGGCGACCTGCCCTGACGGCCCTGTGTGCCTATCCGCCTTACGTAACAGAATTGGCATTCTGTTACATAAGCGAACCAGAGGCCGATCCGTAGGCCCTTATTGCAAAAGACACTTGGCAGCTATGTAACGTTTCTCTGATATTTAGCGACAACCGCGCGGTGGCCGGACCGGGATAACTCACTGCAGCCGACTTGCAGGTCTTTCAGTACGGCGACTAGGCTATTATCGCTCTTGTCGAAAGGATTTGAGGGCACTCTCCTCCTCCTCTTCAAAGATCTGCCTGTAGATCATCGTTATCGACAGGTTGGCAAGCCTTACAAGTACTCAGTATCTTGCCTTTGCTGAAAAGGGTAGAATCCATGGATAGAAAAGGGCGGACGCAAGCTCAGAAAGGGAGGAACAAATGCTCGAGAAGAAGCACACGGATCAGAAGGTGTCGAAGATGCTCCTTGATGTGGCTGAAGATTACGTCGTAATGAGCGAGGGCATTCAGGATAAGCAACGGTACTTGAACAGCGCCGTCAGCGCGCGGAACATCGCCTGCCTCGACTCGGCCGACCGCGAGAGAGCACCCAAACGGTACATCGAGAGTTATCGTCGCCTGAATCCCTCAGTTACGCATCGTGACTGCACCAATATTGAGGAGAACATAAAAATTCTGATCAGCAAGAAAGACAAACTATACCCACAAGTGCGGATTCAGATTACTGGAGCAGCGAAAGAGGAAGAAGAGGGGCAAGAGCGCGTCGCAGTTGCGTCGGTCCACGTACGGTAGTAAAGCACGATTGCTCCTGTTGTGAACGGGAATCGCTGCAGGTTAGGACATGTTGCTGAGACGGTCGCGTAAGGAACGTCCATCCGCAGGATCGAGCAGCCTAGCGCTGATTGCTGAGGGTTGATAGCTCATTGCTGAAGGCTGATAGCTGAGGGCTGATACCTGACAGCTTCTTCTCCCCCATTGCCTACGTCCTTCATGCTGGCTAAGATCTAGTCATCTTACCCGATTAGCGAGGATCCATGCCCGAACCGCAACTGATCTTGATCTTCGGCGATGCATACCGCTGCGAGGGTGCGCTCGAATCACGCAACGAGGTGATACACGCCACCGATTCCAGCGTCGAACAGCACAGGCTGTTCGGTGACGAAATCAATGGCTCTTCATTTGCGGTTGAGCTATCGTCGGCATCGCTCTTTGCCGCCACACGGCACTTCGTCGTCCGCCGGGCCGAGAAGATCAAGCAGAAGGTGTTCGCAATGGTCATCGCGGAATCCCTTCCTCCACAGACGTATCTCACGTTCATCGCGATAGATCTAAAGGGGACGAGCCCGCTGGTGAAGCTTACCAGGAAGCAAGGCAATGTCCTCGCTCTCCCGCCCTTCAAGGGAAGGGAGAGTGCTGAAGAGGCGACGCGAATAATCGCTTCGCAGGACCTACGCCTCACGCCAGCGGCACGCAAGGCTCTCATAGACCGCTGCGGTGGGGATCTTCTGGCGTTGCGCGAGGAGGCAAAGAAGCTTCACACCTTCGCTCCCGAGAGGACACTCGACGCGGAGGAGGTCCTCGCTTTGACGTTCGCCGCGGGGGAGGGATCAGTCTATCCCCTCCTCGATTCGATCATGGAGGGTGATGTGCATGCCGCAACGGCACACCTTGCTGGGTTACATGAGGATCCGGGGAGAACGTTCTCCGCGCTCACCCGTCAACTGACGCGCACTCTGATGATTCGCACGCTCCTCGATGAGAAGATGAACGCTACGAAGATCGCTTCTGTGCTTGGAGTTCCCGGCTGGATTGTGCGCCGATCGATTGGGCAGGCCACTAAGCACCCTGCGCAAAGACTTGCCGCCGCACTTGACCTAGCGATCGACCTCGATCTTCTGGTCAAGAACGGCGGCATCCGTTTTGATGACGCGCTACTGAAGCTTATCCTCTTTGTTACTGCTCCGTTGCCACCCGCACCGGAATATGCTCGGCGAAACCGGCCTTCTCCAAGAGCAGTCGACTAGCGATAAGAGCACAGTACAGACTTCCGACGACACCGATTCCTAGCGTGATCGCGAACCCCTTCACCGGTCCCGTTCCGACGAGGAGCAGGATCAACGCGGTAAGAATCGTTGTGATATTTGCATCGAGCAATGCGGAAAGGGACTTTTCATACCCCGTTCTTACTGACGCTAGCGGAGATTTGCCGGTGCGCCGCTCTTCCTTTATTCGCTCGAAGACGATAACGTTGGCATCGACTGTCATACCGATAGTCAGGATGATACCCGCAATCCCCGGCAGGGTAAGCGTCGCGTGGAATATCACGAGCGACGCAAATAGGATCAGCATGTTCAATATCAGTGCAGCGTCGGCGACGATGCCGAGCAGGCGGTAGTAGATTGGCATGTACAGCATGATGACGATGAAGCCAATGACGATGGTCATCATTCCCCTGCGGATCGAGTCGTTACCGAGAGTCGGACCAACCGTATTCTCCTCGACTATCTTCACCGCCACCGGTAGTGCACCGGCGCGCAGAACGATGGCTATGCGTGTTGCCTCCTCCTTGGTGAATTTGCCGCTTATGGTCGTTGTGCTCTGAACATTACGCCACCCCTTCGCGGCCGCGTCCTTGATCGACTGGGTGATGCGCGGCGCGCTGTAGATCACGTTATCGAGCACGACGGCCAAAAGATCTCCTTCGTTCTGAGGAGTATTGGGATCGTCCCCCTTCAGCTTGCGGAGGGCATCAACGAATTGCTGCGCGCCCTCTTGATTGAACGTGAGCGCGATATATAGCTCTCCAGCGTTCTGCATCGACTGGGAGGTGCGCACCAGGGCATCGGATAGAGCGGCACCAGTTAGTAGCGGCTCGGTCTCCACAACATACGGGATACCTTCGCGGTTGTACAGAACCTCTTGTGCGGAAGAGGAAGGCACCAAGTCTGAGTTGGGGCTTGTCCCGGCTTCGACCACCTTGTGGAACTGAAGCATCGCTGTCTGGCCAATCAGCGTACGAGCCTCGGTTGGATCCTTTGTCCCAGGGAGATTGACCAATACCCTGTCGGTCCCCATTCGCTTGATCTCCGCATTTGCCATTCCAAACTGGTCAACACGGTTGTTCAGAATGGTGATGACGCGATCAAGCGTGTCCTGTTTCTGAGCTGCGGTCATCCCTGATACATCCTGCGCTTCGAGAACGAGTCTCACTCCGCCCTGCAGGTCAAGCCCGAGAGGTACTACATCCTTGAGCGGCCAAAACGGGTAGAGGAGGGCCAGCGACCCGACGATAATCAGAAGCACTGTTCCAAAGCGCAACCAATCGCTGCGCGTCATATTGCTGTGTGCCATTACAATAAGCCCTCCCTAGCGGTTACTTTGTTCGCTTGTCGACGATACTGCTCTTCGCCAGCCGGATCTTGCCGCCATCCTCTAGCGTCAATACGATCGACGTGTCGCCGATCGAATCGATCTCCCCGTAAATCCCACCGGCGGTGACTACACTATCTCCCCTCTTCAGAGCGGACACCAGCTCGGTATGTTTCGACTGGCGTTTACGCTGTGGGCGGATCAACATGAAATAGAAGACCGCACCGAACACGGCAAGGATGACGACGAGCGAGATCACGGAGCTTCCCGCTGCCGGTGTTGTTGTTGCTTGTCCAAAGACGGTAAACCCAAACAGGAACGTGATCAATCCCGCGATTAAAACAGCTACTCTTCCCATACCTTATCACTCCTTCCTACTCTTGATCGCATATAAGTGACGATATACTCCCGCAGCTAAGAACACGACTGCAAGAACGCCGAACACAACGATCAGTTTGATCTCTCCAGCGCCATGTATGTCTCTTCCTAAGGCGACTACACGCTCCAAGAGAGCAAAAACGTCAGCCCAGATTATACAGTATAGCCCCGCCAAGATCGAGACCTGCAACGATGTTACCGGTTCTTTGCCCAACGAAACAAGATCGTAGAGTACGCTCGCCACGGGGATAATCATCCACAGGGCCACCAAACCCGTATTTTGCCCGGGAATGATCGACAGGGCAAACAGCAGCAGAAGGTGCCCGGGAAAGAGGGGGAGAAGATTCGACACCGCGTGGCTTTTCATCGCATGGTCCGCCGATGAATTGCGGCGGGAACGAATGACGAGATAGGCGATGAACAGCAATGTCTCCACGGAGATCGCGATCTGGAAGAAGGTGGAGAGGTGTCCGACAGCGAGGATGATCCCCAGAATAGCGAGGATAAGCGGATATGACCAGGCGGGGAGAGAGGCTTTATTGTTCATCTCTATATGCCAGGAAGGAGAAGATGCGCGATCAGGAAGAGAAAGGCAAATCCGAGCACATCGGTGACTGTGGGAAGGAAGATTCCCGAGGCAAGGGCGGGATCCTTTCCCATCGCACGCAAGGAAACCGGGATCAACACCCCTGCTGCCCCAGCGGCAAACATGTTGAGAATCATCGCCAGACACGCTGCTACACCCAGCATGATCTCGCCTTTCCACACATACGTGATAATGCCAATCGTTACGCCGATGAAGCCGCCGTTCGCTATGCCAAGCAGCGCCTCCTTGCGCAGCAAATGCCAGCCATGCCGTGGGTCGAGCTCACCCAAGGCCATTCCACGGGTGATTATCGTCACCGTCTGCATGCCGGCGCTCCCCCCTTGTCCGGCAACCACTCCCATGAGAACCGCCAGTGCGGCCATCTTGGCGATTGAGTTTTCGAAGATCCCGACGACCGTCGCCGCCAGCAGCGCCGTTCCCAGACGAACGAATAGCCAGGGGAGGCGCATGCGCAAGGAAGCAAAGAGGGACGTATCGACTCCCTCCTCCATCGGTACACTTGCCATCCCGTAGATGTCCTCGGTCGCCTCTTCGCGGATGACATCGATTACGTCATCGATGGTGATGACTCCCAACAACTTCTGGTCGCCGTCGACAACGGGGAGAGCGTAGTAGTTGTACTTGTCAAACAGATGCGCCACGTCTTCCGCGTCCGCATCCACCTGAACAGAGATGGCATCCCGCTTGAGAAGCTTGGCTAGCGGAGTGCCGGGCTGAGCAAGAGCCATGTCACGCAACGAGAAGACGCCCTGCAGGTGACCGTGCTCATCGACGGCATAGGCGTAGTAGATCGTCTCCACTTCCTCGATACGCTTGCGCAGGTAGTCGATCGCTTCCTGCACCGACATCTCCACCGGAAGGGCGACGACCTCCGGCGACATCAATCCGCCTGCCGTGTCCGGTGAGTAGGTCAGAAGACCTGACAGCACCTTGGCATCTTCCTTTCCTAGGCGGGAGAGGAGTTCCTCCTGCACGTCGTCCGGAAGCTCGTCAAGCACGTCGACCGCATCGTCCGGATCCATCCGAGAGAGGATCTTGATCGCCTCATCGCGATTGATCTCGGCCAGGAGTTCGGCCGAATCCTCCGGCTCCATCTCTCCGAGCGGCTCCGCGGCCGCGTTACGCAGGAATAGGCGATGGATAAGCTCCATTGCCTTCTCATCCGATAGATTGGAAAGCACCTCGGCGACATCGGCCGGGTGCTTAAGCAGCAGGTCGCGTAACAGGACTTTCTTCTCCATCGCTCACCCCCCTCGGAAGCCATGATTATACCACGCATCAAGCTGCAAGAAATCCCAAGGGCAATCGACTGGCAAGCCGCGGTGCGCGTAGGTATTCTTCCCTGTGAGAAGGAGGGAAGATGAACCTCAAGGCCATTCACAACAGACGGCGGTCGATGGTCCTCGCCTCCGAGGCGATGGTGGCGACGAGCCAGCCGCTCGCCGTACAGGTGGGAATTGATATCTTGAAGCGTGGAGGAAACGCGATCGATGCCGCGATCGCGGTCAATGCGACGCTCGGTGTGGTTGAACCTATGAGCTGCGGTCTGGGGGGAGACCTGTTTGCCATTGTCTGGGATGACGAATCGCAGCGCCTGTACGGCTTAAACGGGAGCGGGCACTCTCCCTATTCCCTGACGAGAGACGCCTTCTCCGGTAGAGGGCTCGATCGGATTCCACTGCGCGGCGTGCTGCCGTGGAGCGTCCCCGGTTGCGTAGACGGGTGGTACGCGTTGCACGAACGCTTTGGTCGTCTACCAATCGCCGACCTCCTCGCTCCGGCGATCACGTATGCGGAGAAGGGGTTCCCGGTGAGCCCTAGAATCGCTCGCGCGTGGGGATCGGCAGCCGATCTGTTGCGAGAGGATCGATCATCCGCGGAGACCTTCCTGCCACGAGGGAGCGCCCCCGCGTGCGGAGAGGTCTTTGTGAACCCGGACCTTGGTCGCAGCTTGCGCGCGATCGCGTGTGGCGGACGCGACGAGTTCTATCTTGGTGAGATCGGGGAGAAGATCGTCGCAGCGAGCGAGCGCCTCGGGGGATACCTCTCCATGCGTGACCTCGCCGACCACGAATCGACGTGGGTTGAACCGATCAGCGCGCCGTACCGCGACTATGAAGTCTGGGAGCTTCCTCCAAACACACAGGGGCTGGCTGCGCTTCAGATGTTGCGTGTCCTTGATGGATTTGACCTTGCGGGAATGGAGCACAACTCCGTCGATTACCTGCACCATCTCGTGGAGGCGAAGAAGCTTGCCTACGAGGATCGGGCACGGTCCTATGCCGACCCCGACTTCTACGATCCACCGCTCGCTCGTCTCCTCTCAGACGATTATGCAGCGAGCCAGCGAGAAAGGATTGATCCTCTGCGTGCATCGCTTGAATTGCCGCCGGAGCCGAGCGCGTTGCGTGATGGAGATACGGTGTACATCACGGTAGTCGATGGCGAGCGCAACTCCGTCTCGTTCATCCAGAGTAACTACTACGGCTTCGGATCGGGGATCGTCCCGCACGGGGTTGGGTTTGTCCTGCAGGATCGAGGGGCTTTGTTCGACCTCGATCCACACGCAGCCAACCGCCTGGAACCGCATAAACGGCCGTTCCACACGATCATCCCTGGGTTTGTCACCAAAGATGGGCAGCCCGTCTTCGCGTTTGGGGTGATGGGGGGTGATCAGCAGCCGCAGGGTCAGGTGCAGGTGCTGTGCAACATGATCGACTTCGGGATGGACGCGCAGGAGGCGGGAGACGGCTTCCGTTTTCGTCACGACGGCTCTTCGACTCCCGTGGGGGACGTGATGCGCGATGGCGGCACTCTCTACCTGGAACCGGGGATCCCTGAGGAAGTAGCGGATGGCCTGCGCGAGAGAGGGCACAACGTGACCTACAAAGAGGGCGGATACGGTGGCTATCAGGGAATCTGGATCGATCAGGAGAGAGACGTCCTCCACGGCGGCTCGGAATCGCGCACCGACGGCTGCGCCAG
>CAZRQM010000028.1:0-11075 GCA_964602385.1 uncultured Thermotogae bacterium
CGTACCGTGTAGGTGAGGACTCCATAGATCGTCGCCGTGCCGACAAGAATGGTAGTCAGGTTGTATGATAGGATCGTATGAGCCATCCCCATCTCCGGGAAGAGGGTGCGATGCGGGAGTATCCCCGCGTACTCGAGCATCACCACGAGCGTGTAGAGAAGGACTACCAGCCCGGTGACAAGGTAGCCCTGCGCCTCTGGGAGGAAGAAGTTGGCGTAGATCACGGTGAATATGTAGAACGTGCTCCCAATCCATTGGCTGCCCCCCGTAAGATAGACAAACAGCGTAATTATAACGGCTTCAGCGATGAAGTAGCCGGCGTGAATCCAGTGAATCGCCGCTTCGCTGTTCTGGCGTTCCGTAAGATATTGAAACGGGAAGGTTATCAAGAACCAAGCAAACGGCGCGTAGAACAGGGGGTTGAACCAACTAATGCCCGACATCGGGATGACGATCAGGGCCACCGCGGCGAAGGCACCCAACGTGATCCGCCGAGCAAGGATCGTCTTCAAGATTGTGCGCTTCAGCTCCGGGAACGTCCCGTTCTTCCTCGCCACAGTACTGTTCTACTTCAACTTCGGTGGCAGAACGATCTTGCCGAAGTTCTTCTCATAGCGCTCGATGTTTTCCCCAATTGCCTGATACAACCGCTTCATGTGTCCTGGATTGAGGATCATCCGCGAGGCGAGTAGCGCCTGGTCAGCCTTGGCCGTCTGCGATTGAGGATCAATAAACAGAAAATCTATGACAAACTCTTCCTTGCGGTGCGATATCAACGCGAGGTTAGAATAGGCTCCGCGACGAGCCTCGTTGTCGGCTGTGATCTGCATCTCTCTATTGGGCATCTTTCTTTCACCACCTTATTGTGTTGACAGTGATGGTAGCTTGCGATCTATCTCATAGCAACGTGAGCGAAATCTTGCTCTCTCCCTTGGAAAGAAGAAGAAAGCAAGGTCTCTGATGAGAGGAAAGAAGCAAGAATGGGCAGGTCGCATCGCTAGGTTCCAAATAGCGCTTACTATCATCGAGAGAAGGCCACGGGCGGCTCAGCCTTGTGCTACCGACTCACGGCTAAGTCCTATTGGCTGAGGTAGCGGTCGAAGAAACGCTCGATCGTGTCCCGGTGATGACCAGGGATGAGGACGTGGTGATTCCCAAGTGGAGACGATAGAAGAGGCTCGATCGATCCATCGATGGACAGGGTCACCTGCGTGCGGCATAGGTCCTCGCGGGCAAGCGATCCCGTGATGGTGCCTTCACGCACGAAGAGTCGATTCAGTCTATCTCCCCCGAGGCGGAAGAGGGTGCATGGTCCTGGGGGGATCTGCGCGGCGATACCCACTCCGATACTCGATTCAAAGTGGCTGCGAATGGCAAAGCCCGCTGAGAGAGACAGTGGGCAGGTACAGTGAGCGATGATCAGCTCCCTATTGTCCGTGTCGATGGAGGCAATGTTGGCCATGAACGTGGCACCACCGGAAAGGAGGAATCCAAGGTACATGGAGAACATGGCCTGCATATCCCCCTCACACCCGGCAACGATTTGCTCGTCGTTCAAACGGGAGAGGGCGTAACAGCCTGTGTTATGCAGCCGCTCCACCAGATCGAAGCAGCGGACCGTGCACGCCGAGAGGCGATACTTGTCGACGATTGAGCGCAAGCCTTCGTAGATGGCAACGCTCCCGCTCAGATCAGCCTTGTCGGGCTCTTTCACGCTCGATGCACTCTTGGTAAACTGGCCGATGGCGCTCCGACTCGGTTTGTGCGCGCTCGATCCCTCGACCAATTCATCGATCGAGACATTGACGAGCTCTACTCCTATTTGGCCTTTTAGGAATGCGCGGTCGACATCGCTTGCCACCAGCCATTCGGAAGGATCTCCGATGAGACCAACGCGACTGAAGCGCAGCGCCTCCCAGGCGGAGTTGATGCGCACCTCCCTGTTGAGACCGGCAGCGATCTCTTTTGGAGTTCCGAAGAGGATCTCTCCACTCCCTCCATCCTGGCGGATACGCGCAAGGATCTCAAGCGATGCGGGGAGGGAATTCTGACCGGGATGGGCGATGAGGATGATAGGAGAAGGCATCTGCGAGGCGACCTTCAGTACTTCACGTTCCACCCCCCCGGTAAGGACCAAGATAGCGGCGATTCCATCGCCGGAGGGGAACGAAACCTCTTCCAGTGCTGGCCCTCCTGATGCCGCAATATCGGCTAAGATCCTCTGTTCTAAGCGAGCCATCTCCTGCTTTCCATGCAATTGCGATGCCCGCGCAATAATTTCGATCTTGTTCATGGCACTAAGCGTATGCGCTTCCGAAGGGAAAATTGATGAAAGGGCCGACATCGATGTCGGACACCGATCACTAACGGGTAGTGCACTTGAATACGGCAAGAGGTGTCGAATAGGACTGCTGGAGTGCAAGCAGATGCGTCCCGCCAGGCCACGCGAAGTGCTGCGAGTAGGAAAACCCTTGCCCGTGCCTCCTTGGGGACTACAATAGGTGTCATGACTGACCGAATCACGCTTCTTGTTCTTCTCTGTCTATTACCGGGGGTGATTGCAATCTCTTCCCCTGCGTCTGTAGGATCGACCTTTGCCGATACCTACTCCGCGTTTTCCCCGCTCTACGCGTTGTACAAGTCCTACGCCACCTTCCTCTTTTCTGGAACAGAGATCGTGGTCCCGCCCAACCTTGAGCAGGCCTGCCCTCACTTGCAAGACAGGCTGAAGACACTGCAGATCGAGATCATCACGCAGACAGATTCCCAACGGATCGAGCAGGTAACAAGGCTCGCTCACCTCCACCAAACGACTGACGCCTTCTGTCAGACATATGAAGATATGATCTCTTCCATTGCCTCTCTCCCCGCGGTTGAACTTGACGCGTTCAAGCAAGCCGCGGACGATGGCCTATTTGTCGCGATATCCGAAGAGAACAAGGAACTCGAGGGGCTCTTCTCATCGACGTTGGATACCTACACCGGGCGCGAACAGTGGAAGTTTGCCGTGGCGTTTTCCATACGGACGATACTGGAACAAGGCGACCTCGTCAGGCTGGATTCGAGCCTGAGTGAGATTCTCCTTGGACCAGGGGATGATCCCTACGACGCAGGTATCGTTCCGGCGGCTGTTCTGCCGCAGGTGGAGGAGCTTGCCGTGCTTGCTGGGGTTGATCTTGACGATGCGCATAAGGAGCAAGTCCTTGCCCTGGCTCACGCGATCTATGACTACTTGATGGCGGCACACTGACTCTCAAAAGGGGCTGGGGAAGGTGGGCCTGCTGCCAAGCACCCACCTTCCCGGGGTAAGAACCGTTGGCTGTTCTACAGCATCTTCTTTATAAGCGCTCGCAGAACAGCGTGCGGCTGTAGTACTTTAGAAGAAAGGGATGGCATTGATCGCCGCGCTCTCGACGACGGCGAAAACTGGTAAGGAGGTAGCGGGCTTGAAGCTTCAGATTCAACACCTGGCTTCGGACCCGACTTATCCATCTCTTGCTCCTTGTCTTTAGCTTGGAAAGAGGATATCTCCATGCAGAAGATCAGACGAGGGCAGAGGTGCTGTGCACATTGCGCTTTCAGTACGCAGGAATGTGCCGCCGGTGAGGCATCATTGGGTCAGATGTCCGTTGTACTGATTGGCCGGGTACCATCACTCCGTAGGAATGCGTGCGATTCGCCAGTAGTCCTGAACGGTCTGAATGAGACGCTCGAAGTCCTTGGAGTCGACAGGTTTATGCATGTAGCTTGCTGCGCCGCTGTCGTAGGCCCTGATCATGTCCTGTTCCTGCTCCGAAATGGTAAGGACGATTACCGGAATCCTTCGCAGTTTTTCGTCCTGCTTGATCTTTGTCAGGACCTCAAGGCCGTCAACCTTGGGGAGATTGAGATCAAGGAGGATTAGATCTGGCCGCGGAGCGTCTTCATACTCGGGTTTAGTGTGCCACAGGAAGTCGATCGCTTCTTCTCCATCACGAGCAAAAGAGAGATCGCACTTCATCTCGCTCTTGCGCATGGCGCGCTTGATGATGGTGATATCATCAGGATTGTCTTCAACGACAAGCACTTTCATTTTTTCTTGGCTAAGCATTTAACTCCACCTCTCTCCTGGCATCTGCCCTGGGGATTGTAAAGTAGAACGTACTCCCTTTTCCAACCTCCGATTCTACCCAGATCTCTCCCTTGTGTTCCTCGACGATCCGCTTGCAGATCGCGAGCCCGGCGCCAGTACCCTCATAATCGTCTCTAGGGTTCAGTTTTTCAAATATGGCGAAGATGCGTTCTTGATACCGCTCTTCGATCCCTATTCCATTATCCTGCACGAAGAACGTGCAGGTGCCGTTCTTCTTCGATTCCTTCAACCAACCGACATGCAGGGTGGGAAGTGCTTTATCATTGTACTTGATCGCATTCGTGATCAGGTTGCTGAAAAGCTCAGCAATGCGAATCCTGCTCCCTCGAACAGCGGGCATGCCCTCATCGATCTGTAGGTTGACCCCGCGCAATCGCATCTCTAGGTCATCTTTGACTTCTTGAAGTACGTTCTGCACATTTACCCGCTCGAACGATGCACGATCCATGTGAATGCTAGAGAGGTTCAACAAGTCGTTGATCAGCTCACGCATACGGCCCGCGGCCCGCTTCATCCGCTGAAGATAGTCCACCCCCTCCTCGTCAAGCTTGTCCTGATAGTCTTCGAGGAGGAAACCACTGAACGCCTCTACCGTACGTGCGGGCTCCTTGAGGTCGTGGGAGACAACATGTGAAAACTGTTCAAGCTTCTCGTTGCTCTTCTCAAGGTTCTTGGTCTTCTCTAGGAGACCCTCTTCCAACTGCTTGATCTTGGTGATGTCTATGTAGTGATCGATCCGCCCGCCCTTGTAGCGCTCGGTCTCGATGGGGATGGAGCGGTATTCCAAGATGCGCTCCTCACGTCCCATGCTTGGACGAACGTGGCATGTGTATGGGTCAATCCGTTCACGCGTCTTGATCGCCTGCTCGACACGGGCGCGCAGCTCTTGTGAATCCTCGAACACGTTGACGTAGCGGTCGAATGCGCGGCGAATATCTATCCCAATCAGGCGTTCACGATCTATCCCGAATAACTGGCCGATAGTCTCGTTGGCCCACACCACCTGCTGCTTCTTGTCCGAGATGATGATCCCCGAGTCGAGGGTATCGACCGCTTCTTCGATCAAGTAGCGGTAGCGTGCCTCGGTCTCCATGAGTCGTCGTTCTAACTCCACTTGTCGTCGTAGATCGCTCGCTTCCATCACGCCCACGCGTTCGTTCACCCGCGTCGCGCGTAGCTCAACCGGGATGATGTTTCGATCCTGCGAAATGAAGCGAAGCTTAACATCGCGGATCTCTCCACGCTCGAACAGGCGCAAGAGCTCCGCCTTCATCTGGTCGATATCATCAGGATGCACGTATTCGGACAACTGCAGGGTGCGTTTTGTCGGATAGGCAATCACCGAACGCGATGCCTCGTTTCTCTTGAGGATTGTCCCGTCCTTATCGATGAAGTGGATGATGTTCAGTGCCCCCTCGAAGATCTGGTCGTCAAACCGATCGTCGAGCGTCTTGGCGCGGCGCCATCGCTCCTTCCTCGCCCCACGGCGCTGATTGGCAAGCCCGATCCCTCCACCGATGACGAGAGACATCGCCAGAAACGCGAAGAACAAACCTGTCTCATGCAGTTCGAGAATAAGGAACGGTACTGCCATGGCGCTTGTCGCCAGTGCGAGGATGATCCCTCCTCTGAGCATGAGGGCCGTAGAAACGAGTGTAAGGGGAACTGCAAGGGCAGCAAAGACAAGGCCTGCAGGGCAAAATCCCGAAACGGACAGAAGAATTACCGCCAGGATGGCCATGCCGTACGTAACGATGCTGATAACGATTTTCTCTGTTTGGTTCAGTCTGCTTGTCACTGGTCGCCTACCCTCGTCAACAGGACGCGCAAGCCCTCCGCTGGCAAAGACAAATGTCTGGAACAACTGTAGATACGTTGCGGGCAAGTTGAAAGGACAGCGATCACCGCATTAGGAGACCTTCTTCTCGCGCTCCAAGCACATGCGTGTAACTTCTTAGATAATGAGGTTGGGATTGAGATCGCTCGAGGACGGCTCCATTATCTTCTGGAGGTACTCCTCACGCAGGATCTTAATCCTGCGGCTCTCAATGGCGATAATCCCGCGGCCTTCGAGTTCACTCAATGTTCGGATTGCCGTCTTTGAAGAGACTCCCGCCATCTCAGCAAGCTCAGCGCGTGATAGCTCGACTCCGCTCTTTCCCAGGTGAAGGATCAGGCGGGCCAAGCGTTCCTTGCTTGAGGAATACGATCTCTCGGCAAGCTTATTCTGAAAGGCCTTCAACTCCTCTGATAGGCTTGCGTACAGGCGAAAGATCGTCTTCGGATGGCGCTCAAGAAAGAAGAAAAAGTCGCCCCGCTCGATGAAACCAATAATGGCTGGTTCAAGCGTCTTCGCATAGGAATTGTAGCTTCCCTTGTCAAACAGGGTCGTCTCGCCAAGGATCTCTCCTGGGCCGACGATCTTCAGGATCTGACTCTTAGCGCGCATGCTGCGCTTGACGAGTTTCACCATGCCTTCAAAGACAAGATAGAAACCGAATGCAGGCGCTCCCTCCTGAAAAATATTCTCTCCGCGACCGTACTTGATCTTGCGAACACTCTCCCGCAGTTTTTGAATCTCCTTCTCCTTGAGATCGGAGAAGATGCGAAACTCCTTGAGGTCGATCATGGCCACCCCCGTTTACCATGGTTCACTGTCCCGCTTGTCTCTTTTCTTCCATCCTTCCATCACCCCAATGACACGGTCAAGCGTCCGGCATTGTAACAGATATCACAACAAAAGCCAAATCTACTCTGGCAGTCGGTTTGCATGGGATTCTCGTAATCGATAAACTGAGATGCGCCATGACTGAAACTAAACAGGAACAGCGAATGGAAGTGGCTTTGCTCCAGCTCAGTGTTGATGAAGAAACGGATGCCACGCGCTTGCAGCGAGTGGAGAAGCTTCTCGCTGGGCGCGCGTCCAGGGCGGATCTAGTGGTCCTCCCTGAACTGTGGCGCTGGGGTCAGCATGATCTTGCGCATCACAAGGAAAGAGCGGAGACACGGGCCGGCGAGACAGCCGTCTTCCTCAGCAGGCAGGCGCGAGAGCTATCAGCCTACGTTGTTGGAGGGAGCATCATCGAACAGGAGGGCGATCGTTACTTCAATACGTCCCTCCTCTTCGATCGGCAAGGCGAGCTGATTGGCAGATACCGCAAGTCGCATCTACTAGCGTACCGCTCTCAGGAACGCGACCTGCTGTCCCGTGGGAACGAGGCGCTGACCTTCCCCACGCCACTTGCGCGACTTGGAATAGCAATCTGTTACGATCTGCGCTTTCCCGAGCTATTCCGCGAGATGGCCAGAGCCGGAACGGAGGTGTTTGTTGTCCCGGCCGCATGGCCGATCACGCGCATGGAAGCATGGACGGCCCTTTGTCACGCACGAGCAGTGGAGAACCAGGCCTATGTCATCGCCTGCGGTGGCACAGGCGGTGGCCTACTTGGGCGAAGCATGGTCGTCGATCCGTGGGGTGCAACTGCCGCCTCTCTCGGCGGAGAGGAAGGAGTGCTTCGAACGACGATCGACCTTGGGCGCTTGCGGAAATTCCGGGCGGAATTCCCCGTGTGGCGTGAGCGCTAGGAATAACGCCAAAGATGCCTTTGCGTGAATTGACACTGACATAAGAGCAACGATGATAATTGGTTATGGTTCTCTGTCGCTTGGTATTGGGGGAAGCGCTCCCTGCAAGGAAATGTGTGCTCTTATCTTGCTGCGTACTTTATGTCCGCCACGCACAGAACAGCGATGTTCCTTGACAGGGCGAAAGCGGCTCCTTAAACTTCCTTGGTAACGAGAGACACGCCGGAGTGGCGGAATTGGCAGACGCGCAGGATTCAGGATCCTGTGAGGATCACACCTCGTGTGGGTTCAAGTCCCACCTCCGGCAGAGTGCGTTCCAACATTAGAGGAGATTGAGCGATCGGCGGGTTGATCAGCTTGATCGTTGAGCCTCCCAATTTCCTCTTTATCCCCTTCAATGAGAGGCTTTCGGCTAACGGTAGACGGAAAGAATACCGATTCCGACGAGTATAGCTTGCACTATCCATAAGCGTGTGACGATCTTCGGTTCCGGCCACTCCACGTTCGGAAGGAGATACTTGTAATCGATTCCCTCCGCTGCCTCGAAGTGGTGATGGAACGGGCTGATCTTGAAGATCCTTCTGCCCGTAAGTTTGAAATAGATCACCTGCGCGATCACTGAAGCCGATTCCGCGACGAGCAGTCCGGCAAGGAGGACGAGGGAGAGCGACGTCCCCGTGGCGAGTGCGAGCGCCGCTATCGCTCCGCCGAGGGCAAACGAACCGATATCCCCCAGAAACAGACGGGCGGGATAGGTATTTACCCACAGGAATCCCACTAGAATGCCAATCAACGGGAGGACCGTTGATAGTGTTTCGTGATCGTGAAAGAGGATCGTGTACCCGGCAAGGATGATGATTGATGTCCCAGCAGCCAATCCATCGAGCCCATCTGTTAGGTTCATGCTGTTCGTTGCAGAGAGGAAGACCCAGCAGAAGAGGAAGAAGAAGACCACTCGGGGCAGGATGAATGTTGCAGACGAGAAGGGAATCATGATCGGAACGCGATATAGGAAAGGGAAGGCAAAGAACAGGATCAGGGTGACGAACAGGGATAGCACGATCTTCTGATGTGGCAACAGTCCAAGCGATCGCCGGTGGATCTGCGATAGCAGGTCATCGAGCAGTCCAATCCCTCCAAAGAGCAGGCCGCTCAAGAAGATGAATAGGCCATTTGACGATATATCGCTGTGCAAGATGGCAAGAGCGATCCCCCACAGAATGACTATCACCACTCCCCCCATCGTTGGGGTGCCACTCTTCTTTGTGTGCAGTCGTGGGCCGTAGTCGCGGATGCGCTGACCAAGGGCCTCTTTTCGCATGAGGGAAGCGAACAAGCCTGCGCAGATGGCAGCCACAATCCCAAAGAGAAGGGAGATACCGACTGCTCGTGGCACGCCTAGGATACCCCGCGAAACTCTCCGTCGCACTCGACAAGAACCTTGCGTATGTGGGCCAGTTCCTTTTTTGCCGGCTTATCGGCGAGCACACGTTGCACAAGCTTGTACAGTGTGTAGGTGGTGAGAAGGCAGAATCCCTGCGATTTGCAGCCGCGCAGGACCTGTGGAGTGAATTCGGTCGGTCGGCGCTTGGGATCTATTGCGCACGAAGCGTTCACGACGAGGATTCCCTTTCCCGGCCCTTCACCGTTTGTGCGCGCCCGATCGACCTGATCGAGGAGCTGCCGGTAGGAGGGGAGGTCCACTGCGGCGTTGTCCGTCGCAGCGATCGCGATGATGGCATCCCCCTCATTCGATCGCACTATGAGATCGCGCCCCGCTTCTTCAACTTCGAATCCGAGCGTGCGCAGGGAGTCCGCCACCGCGGGGACGACGCTTGATCTTCCATGCGTGTACAGCATGCGCTTGTACCGTGTCGTCTCCTCTAGTTGCTCAGTGATCTCCGTAATCTTCTCTGAGAGCTTGTCTCGTCTGTCGATAAGGCTAGCGAGTTCATCGCGCAGGGAGTCCTCACCGGAGATAGGATACGAAGGGAGCCAGTCGGGTTGAGAGAAGAACCCTGGTCGCCCCGTGGCGCGCGCGGCGGCACGCGTGAGGGCCAACGCCTCTTCTGCTGGAGAGACGCCCTCAACAGGGGGAAGGAGGATGAGTAGGCCCTCGTCATACGGGATCTGCACGGCAACGATGTCCCCCACCCGATTGCGAGCAAGGACGGTCGCAAAGCGCTCGATGGGAGTGGAGAGGATGTCCTGGTAGATCGCACTGTATGAGATTCTTCCGCTAAACTGACGCAGGTACTCTTCGAACGGACTGTCCGTCTCCTCGAAGACGACGTCATTTCCGCGTCGAGGGACGAATCTTCCGTTGGATGGGAAATTCAACTGGTGTTGCTTGTCAACAAGTGACACGCTGGGAAGCCAGCTGAAACGGTCTATCCGCTCCGCCACGCCCTCCTTGGAGACTGCCTCCAACGCTTCACCGCGCGGGCGAAGGCGACAGACAATCAACCCGCCCGCCTTGTGCAGGAGATCGGACGCCTCATCCCGGCGTTGGTGAAAGATCTTCGTAAGGACACGGCCGAATCCGCGATCTGAGTCCATGTATGTACGGCGCGAACCGTCCTTCTCCACGGGAAGGTCGTACGTCCAGCGGTCGCTGATCGACTGGGGATCGATAAAGAGTGAATCGACTGCAGAGAAAGAGGGTCCTTCGAAGAAATCAGCATTTCTGATCTCCGAGTGCTCAAGTTGCCAGTTGATTGCAGCAAGAATGCGCTTCATTGCGCGTCAATCATACCATCATTCAAGTGAGATGGACAACTAGACCGTGTAACAAGAAAAAGGGGCCGCGCGAGGCGGCCCCGTGGTTGATCATCGATCAGTGTCCTTCTAGGGTGTTGATGTCTGTCATCCACATGATGAATCGTACGGTCGATGTGTAGTTGAGTGCCCTTCCAACGCGGAAGTTCATGCTCGGCACGAGCGGACCGGTGCTTCCACTCGGTAGTCCAACCACAAACGGGGCCACCGGCGGATGGACCATCATCGTCCGCAAGTACACAAAGCTCTCCGATTCGTCAAGCATTCCATCACCGTTGATGTCCAGCTTGAGGCTCATCCACACGCTCTTGGAACTAGGAACAGTGAACGTGTAGTCCGCACTGCCCGCCTGTAGGCTCCCGTTAAAGACAAGCGTCTTGCCGCTATCCGTCGGTGTCGGAACAACCCCGAGAGGGACAACCCCGCCACTCGTCGACTGGTTCACTCCCTGGAAGGAGCCATCGGTTCTAAGCTCCAATCGGTAGCTGTGTGGACTCATCCAGCCAGCACCGGCGTTCACCGTGATGTGCCACGTGTTCGTGCCCCACACGAAGATCCCAGGGGTGTTCCCCATCGCGGG
>CAZRQM010000029.1:0-3665 GCA_964602385.1 uncultured Thermotogae bacterium
TCGAATGTCCCTTTCTTGTCGAACGCCGTAAGTAGAGGAGGGATGACCCCCGTAATCTTCCTTTCCATTATGTACCTCCTTATGGTACTGTGTCTAGTTTTGGTTTAAGTTTCTGCGTATGCTTTCAGGCCGAGTGCGGCCAGTTTCTCGTGCGTCGGCTGCCCAGTTGGTATGTCCCACCCGCGTTCTTCGTAGTAGTCGTCGAGCATGCGAGCGAGATCATCCCTATTCAAGACCTTTGTTTGGAAGTAGTCTTCGATTTCGATACGTCCCTCGGGGGCATCCATCGGACGGAACCACGCATCTGGAGGTTGATCATCGGCGCGCGAGAATCCTTCACGCACGTTGATCATCTTGGCCACGTTGCTAACTCTCTCACCGCGCAAGACGAGGTCACGAGCCGTTACCTCCTCGCCGACGGCTGCGCTGTAGAGTTGTGCCATATCATCTGCGAAGATAAGTCCTTGGTATGTGTACATGGAACAGAGTCCCAGTGCGTTCTTCACGCGCATAAGGTCTTCCATGTACGCTGTGTATCGGCCGACATTGAACTTCCCAGAGTAATCGGTCTCCGTAAAGATTCGGTTCATTGTTGCTTCGTCCAGTTGCCAGTGTTCCACTTGCTCTCGTATTTCTTCCCAAGTCTTATTCCGAGAGTTGGTCCGTGTGTGAGAACCACCATGATGGGGCCGTGGTCTGGTAAGGAAGCTCATCATCAGGGGATGGAACCGAGACGGCCGCGCATCGTAGATAAAGTCAATCCCCTTGCAGACACCTGCATACCAATATTCTCGCGGATCGAGTCCTAGGTCTTCCTGCACGCGGAACCAACCATCGGCCAGGATGTCGCCAATGCCTTCTCGGTCCGCTGTCATACGATACAACTTGGCGTACGTTTTGTAGTCACGATGCAGCTCGAAGCCGACCTGTTCCGTGGAGATGCGTCCACGCTCATACATCTGGGTTACGAAGTCGATGAGACGAGTGGTTGTGTAGAAGTCAATTCCAGTGATGGAGTTTGCCTCTGTAACAAGATGGATCATTAGGCGATCATCTTTAATTCCCAGGAGCTGGCCAGAAGTCGCACTCTTGCTGTATGGAGAACCCAGTCCTTGCTCACCAGAAAACTCCCCTCCGGGAAGCTTCCACCTGAGTCGGCAGCTCAGCGGGCAACTGACACAGGCGATGACTGATTGCAGAGACTGTAGGCGTTTTTCTTCGCCATAGAGTTTGTCCCAGTCGGCCTTCGGCCAGATTCCCGGGTTCTGCGTATGCCTGAACGTTGACCATCCGGCGGCCAGGCCAAGCTTGATCCAGTGTGACCGACGCGGCCAGTCCAGGACGCGGGATGTGAGAGCTTTCGAAATCTCAACGTACTTATCGGGGTCAGCTACTCTGATACTTCCAGTTCCATGCGCGATCACTGCCTTCACATTCTTGGAGCCAAACACTGCACCTAAGCCCCCGCGTCCCAGCGAGTTCGTGCGATCGATGAAGCTAAGCGCGCTTCGAACAAGCTTCTCGCCTCCCGTGCCAATTACAAGAACGCCAGTATCGGGTCCCTCGCGCTGAATAAGCTCCTTGGAGACGTCCTCAATGCCATGTCCCCACAGATCATCAGCGGGCTCGACGGTTACACCACCATCCCTAATCGCTATTATCACGGGCGTTTCAGCCTTCCCCTCGATCACGAGCCGATCACACCCGGCCTGGCGCATACCGATAGCAAAATACCGCCCCCCACCGGTACAAGAACCTACGAAGTGCTTGTGATCAGCGGATGCATGCGTAGGAAACTTGGTGATGGCAGTAAGCTTTGGTGAGCCAATGGCCGCAGTGCCTACAAACACGCCTGGGTTAAGGATAATCACGTTCTTGGGAGAGAGCGGGTCAATACCTGCTGGTAGGCGCTCCGCCATGAGTGCCCAGCCTTGGCCCGAGCCACCAATTACCTGGGCGACTTCATCGTATTTGCGATCCTCATACCACGTCCGCCCCGCACTAAGATCGACATACCAGGTCCGTTCCGTCCATCTACTCACCGAACCCTCCTTCGTGACGGATCTCAATCATGGGGACGGGCTCGTAGGTTATCGCGCTGTAGGTGCATGCCGCGGCGCAGGCCGGTGATCCCCCGCATAAGTTGCAGCAGAGAGTCTGAATCATGGGAGCCGTCCTCTCCGTGGCAACATCGCGCTCAAGGGTGATGCAGGACTCAGAAGGGTTAAACTCTTTTGTCCGCGCAAAGGAACATGCAAGTTGGCAACTGCGACAACCGCGGCAGCGATCAGGCCAGATAACTAGCTTTCCGAGCATTTCTCCCTCCGTTCTAGTGCTGAATAATCTCGAGGATGTTGCCTTCTGGGTCGTTGAAGTATCCGATTGTCCACCCGTTGCTTGTTGAGCGGACACCCCAAACTTTGACACCCATGGCAGTGAGTCGAGTGATCTCGGCATCGATGTCCGACACAGGGAAACCAAGATGCGTGAAACCCGGAACCTTCAGTGCATGTTCGACTTGTGCAACATCCGTGGGAAGGATTTCCACCACTGCGCCATGTTCCCCCTGTAAGAATACAACCGGGGCGCGTCCGTCCTTGCCAATCCGCTTGATCTCCCTCAGTCCGAGGACGTTGGCGTACCAGGCTGCAAGAGCTTCCGAATCCTCGGCGCACAAACCAATGTGTTCAACGTTCATATAGGCCTTCCACCCCCCTAATTCACTTCAGCGAATGCGGTCACCATCATCGCCTCTGCTTCTGGAAAAAGGAGTGGCACGATGAAAGCTCTCCCCAGGGTCTTACCTAGCAAGGGGCGTATGTTCGGATCCTCTATGATTAGGAAACGTTTCTCCTGAAGAAGAAATGCGAGATGTGTAGGAAATGGAGGTTCGGCTTTCCTTCCCTCTGGAATGTTCTCGATGCCCATGATGTCCGCCCCCGCGCACCTCATCCTAGGCAGATTCACGAGATACTCTGCGGCTTCGGGTGAAAAACCAGGCTGTTTCGTCATGTATCGCTCCGGGTCGGTATTACGGTATTGAGAGAATCCCGTGTAGACTAAGAGAAGATCGCTTCTCATTAGCTGATCAGTATACGGTTCGAAATCGGCAACTTCGATGTGCTCGAAGTTGTCTTTTGGAATGCTCAGAACAAGGGGCTTCTCAAAAACGAAGTCCTCAATCTTGAAGCTTCCTAACTTGGGTCCATTCTTTGAAACATGAAATGCGGTGTCAACGTGAGTACCTGTATGAACGAATGCATCAATGAAACTTGTGTTGTTATAGGAATCCCAGCGAACACCCTCGATGTCTTCTCCGGCCGGCGGAGGCGTCATGCGTGACCGTGGTCGCAGAACAGGCCCTGCGATGCCGCCTGGCATCAAGATGCTATCCTTATCGAGCGGATAAGAGAACTGTACGTACATCAGCCATCTCCTTCTGATCTCCGTTTCCTAGAACAATAACACGTCCTTATTGGATTGTCAAGTTGTGAGCATGAGCTGACATCTTGACAAAGGCACTCCCCTTCGCTATACTGCTTCGGTAATTGCAAGGTACTGATGACAAGACTTCGGACTGGAGGAGATCCGCCGGAATGGATGCAGAACAAGTCGAAAGCGCGCTTGTGCCTTATGCCGTAGAAGAAGCAGTGCTGCTGTCTTCT
>CAZRQM010000029.1:3765-10968 GCA_964602385.1 uncultured Thermotogae bacterium
ATGATCTGCGATTCATATCTCTCGGCAAGCCAATTTGCCGACTTGAGAGAAACGGCCTTTGTTCGTGGAAGTCTCTACGCGACATTCGAGGAACGCTACGGACTTACGGTCTCTCGTTCGGACCGGAAAGTTATCGCTCAAGAGCTTATCGACGAGTCAATTGCCGAGAGCCTAGAGGTTCCCCTGTTCAGTCCCATCCTCCTTCTTACTGGGCTCAGCTACGTAGAGGGCGCGGAGAACCCGATCGAATACATGGTAGCGCATGTCAGGGAGTGTGTTGCCTTCACTAACACGATTCTTCGCAAGCAATCTCATCCGAGAAAGGAAGGGGTGTAGGTGGTGATTACTCGCACAGTACAGGCGGACATGGAGCTTGGCACGGAAGACAGTGCAAAGGATGATCGAGTCCAAGTCGCTGACTCTCTCATCTCCATGACCGGGATTGTCAAGCAGTTCCCGGGAGTCCTGGCATTGGACAATGTAGCCTTCGACTTGCGAACGGGAGAGGTGCACGCTCTCGTGGGTGCTAATGGGGCAGGCAAATCAACTCTGATAAAGATTCTTTCCGGAGTGTACCACAAGGATTCGGGAGAAGTCTTGCTGCGTGGTGAGCCGGTCGAGATACGCGATCCCAGGCACTCTCAGCAATTAGGGATTGCTACCATCTATCAGGAGTATAACCTTGTACCTGACCTCTCGGTGGCGGAGAACATCCTCCTGGGGCATCTGCCAAGAGTCGGGAATCGGTTCATGGAGCTGTTCATTGACCGCCGAAGGATGATCAGTGAGACAGCTAAGCTACTGGAGGAACTCGATGTTGACATCGCCCCCTCCACTCCGCTCAGACGACTTGGGGTAGCAAAGCAACAAATGGTGGAAATCGCCAAGGCGCTCTCTCGGGACTCCGAAATCTACATTATGGATGAGCCAACTGCCGCGCTCAGTTCCAAGGAAATTAGAGAACTCTTCCGCGTCGTAAGACAGATGAAGGACCGCGGATGTTCGGTTATCTATATCTCACACCGGCTGGAGGAGGTTGGCGAGATCGCAGATCGCGTCACCGTCATGAGAGATGGTCGGAAAGAAGAGACTTTGAATGTCGAAGATGCTTCCATGGACCGTCTGGTTCAACTGATGGTTGGCCGATCCGTCACGCATGGCAACCCGCGGCCGGTCTGCGAGGCGGGGGAGAATAGACTTCGCGTCGAGAATCTGACCCGCAACGGGGTATTTGAAGACGTTAGCCTGGACATATGTGCGGGAGAAATTGTCGGTCTCGCCGGAGTCATGGGTTCGGGACGGACGGAAGTCGCACGGGCGATTTTCGGCGCAGATAGAGTTGACAGTGGCCAGGTATATGTTTCAGGTAAACCAGTGCGGATTAAGTCGCCCGCGCAGGCCGTGCAGCAGGGAATCTGCTACCTCCCCGAAGACAGAAAAGGCCTAGGATTGGTCCTCTCTTCCAGTGTGCGTGACAACATTATTCTGGCTTCTCTCTCTAGATTCAGCCGTCTCCGCTTGCGCGGCAAAGGGATCTTCCTTGACCGCAAACAGATACGGAAGGAGGTGATGGAGCAAATTAAGTCGCTGGACATCAAGGCTTCGACGATTCAACAGCTCGTTGAGACCCTGAGCGGGGGAAATCAGCAGAAGGTCGTTATTGCGCGATGGTTATGCTCAAGCGCGAGGATCTTCCTGTTTGACGAACCAACGAGGGGCATTGATGTTGGAGCGAAATCGGAGATCTACGGTCTGGTGAGAGCACTTGCCGACGAAGGAGCGGGAGTCCTCATCATTTCGTCCGAGGTCGGGGAACTGGTTGACGTATGTGACCGGGTCTATGTCTTGCGACAAGGGCGCATAGTCAGTGAGCTAGATCGGGACGACATCTCGAAAGAGGCCATTCTTGCATTGGCTCTTACCGGCACTGCGGACGGAAATGGCGGTCGTCATCAGACCCAGAAGTAGAACGCATAACTAGTTACAAAAAAGGAGGAACACCTTATGAAACGTGCATTATTGCTTGTGCTTCTCGCAGGATTGATTGCAGTACCTGTGTTTAATGTAGCTGCATCAACGTACAAAGTAGGTTTTGCCTGCATGACCCTCAGCTACACTTGGATGACCTACGCATATCAGGCCATCGTCGATGAAGCGGCGAAGTACCCGCAGATCGAGCTTGTCGTTCAGAACGCTAACGGAGATGCGGGTCGGCAGGTCGACATCATGGAGAACTTCATTGCTCAAGGTTTTGATGCAATTCTAGTTAACCCTCTTAATGTCGATGTTCTTGTGCCGGTCCTCGAGGAGGCTAAGGCAGCTGGTATCCCCGTAGCGACATTCGACCGCAAGGCCTTCAACACGGATGCTACCATCTTCCACGTTGGCGCCGATGACGTATTCGGTGGACGGCTGGCTCTCGAGTACGTAGCTGCAAAGCTGGATGGCGTCGGGACGATAGTCAGCATACTCGGTGAGCTTGGCTCATCGCCAGCGATCAACCGTGAGATAGGCATAAAGGAACAGTTGGTCCACTATCCTGGACTGAAAATCGTCTTCGAGCAGAGTGGTCACTTCTCGCCGGATGAAGGGCTTCGCGTGATGGAAGACGCAATCACCGCCACCGGCGGCGATTTCGATGCTGTTATCTGCGCGAACGACGACTCGTCGCTTGGCGCAATTCAGGCGATGATCGATGCCGGTATTAGCTTCGACAACGTTATCGTCGTTGGATATGACGGCGTTCCGGGCGGTCTTCGCGCTCTTAAAGCTGGAGAGCTAGATGCCACCATCCAGTATCCGGTTGAGATGGCGCGTCTCGCTATGCAGCAGTTGGCAGAGTACGTGATCAACGGTACCCTACCCGAGAAACTCGACACCGAGATCAACCCTTGGATGCTCGTGCTTTCAAACTACGAGACCGAGGCCGAGATGAACTACGAACTGAAGCAGTGAACCAAGATCTCTAGACTGTTTGCAGGACGGCGGGGGAGATTCTTACTCTCCCTCGCCGTTATCCAAATGTGGAGCTGAGAGACGCCAAGTGGACGTAGAATTGGAGGAGAAGGGGACAGCAGTATGGACCAAACTCTAACTAAACGAATTGGAAGACTAGCGAAGCAGTCGGCCCAGAAAATCTACAGAGAGTACAGTATCTTATTAGTCTTTCTTCTGGTGTGCGCTATCATCACGAGCATACGCCCCGTCTTCCTGAGCGTAAACAACATTTTCAACGTCATCCGTCAGGTCTCGATGATTGGCATAATGGCTGTGGGGATGACATTTGTGATTCTCTCCGCTGATATTGACCTCTCCGTGGGATCTGTTGCCGGGTTTTGCGGTGCACTGACCGCCGGCCTCATGTCTCGCCAGGGCTTGTCTCCGCTGGCGGCCATTCTCGTTCCGATTCCGCTCGCTGCGTTGATGGGATGGATGATAGGGATAGTCGTTACCAAGGCGAAAGTCCACTCCTTCGTCGTTACCCTCGGCATGATGTCCATCGCGCGAGGCTTGGCGCTCGTCTATACGAGGGGACTCTCGATTGGAAACCTACCGAAATCTTTTGGTGCTCTGGGCGGAGGAATGGTGGGGCCGATTCCCGCCCCCGTCATCATCTTTGTGGTGTTCATGATTCTAGGATACTTGGTGTTGACGAGAACCCCCTACGGTCGGGCTGTCTACGCTATCGGTGGCAACCAAGAGGCGGCACGACTCTCCGGGATCAAAGTCGATCGATACCGGATCGCGAATTTCATTCTTTGCAGTACGCTGGCGGGTTTTGCTGGGATCATCCTTGCATCGCGTACTCGTTCGGCCTGGCCAGCAGCAGCTACTGGATGGGAGCTGGACGTCATCTCGGCTGTCGTCATCGGCGGAACTAGTTTCTTCGGTGGACGTGGGGGCATGGCCGGCACACTCATCGGTGCGCTGTTCCTGGGCGTTCTCCGCAATGGGGCTAATCTGATGGGCATCTCGCCTTTCTACCAGCAGATCATCATTGGGATGCTCGTCGTGACGGCCGTCGTCATTGACCGACTGAGGCAGAAGAAGAACACATGAGAACAACGCGATCCCGAGAGACTACAGAAGGAGGGACTGTGAACAAACTGAAGATTGGACTACTTGGAGTGTGGTACGAATCATTTAACGAAGATCTTGCCAAGCGTATCTATCGAGATTCGGTCGCTTCCATGACCAAACTCGCTGCCAAATGGGATTTCGATCTCATTGCCGCAGACGAAGCAACGAACGATGTTGCTGCCTGCGGAGACATTCGCGCAAGATTCGAGACGTCCGATGTTGACATGGTGCTGCTGCAGTCCAGTTCTTTTGCTGCTGGCGAGATCGTCGCGATTTTCGCCGATCTGGGCGTTCCCATTGGCCTGTGGGCGGTGCCGGAGCCTGAGACGACAGGACCGCTTTTGCTTAACTCGCTGTGTGGCGTCAACCTGTATGCGGGTATACTCGGGACGTATCTTGCAGAGCGGAACGTCAAGTACAAGTGGTACTACGGGCTTCCTGACAGCGAGATGTTCCAGGATCGATTCGGCCCAACGATTCGTGCGCTCAAAGGGATCAAGGCGCTTGATGGAGCGAAGTTTGCCAACATCGGCGGGACGCCGGAGGGCTATTATGACGTCTATTGGAACGACGGTCGATTACGATCGAAGTTCAACATAACAGTCGACCGCCACGAATTGACCAAGATACTTGCGCAAGCGGACGCGCTGAGCAAGCGGGATGTGAAGAAGGTTGCGGAAGAAATTCAAGCGGAGGTCCCCTCGGACGGCATATCGACTGACGAGTTCATGAAGCTTGCCCGGGTGTACATCGTCATTGAACGGCTAATTCAGGAACACGATTACGCGGGCGTAGGGGTTGCCTGTTGGCCTCAGTTCCAGGAATTGTACGGCCTGACGGCGTGTACAACGCTTGGCCGCCTCAACGAAAAAGGGCATGTGGCTGCATGCGAGGGCGACGTTCCCAGCGCGATCTCCATGGCACTCCTCAAGGCGATTGGAGGAGATAAACCTATACTGATGGATCTTTCTGCTCTCGACATATCGGACGACAAGATCATGCTATGGCACTGTGGTGTTGGGCATCCTACATGGACGGAGCATTGTGTCCAGTGTCGACACACGATAATTCAAGCCAAAGGCGACGATGGCGTGACCAGACCCGCTCCTGCCGCGTATGATATGGTTCTCAAAGCCTCCCCAGTCACATTGATGCGCATTACGGACGGCGGGAATCGCCTCTTGCTCGCTACGGGCGAGACGTTGGGCGATACCAAGCCGAGTGCACGAGGCACGCGTGGGTGGGCGGGCAACTTCAAGCTCAACGGGGAAGAACCCATTTCGTCGCTTGAGTTCATAAACACGGTACTGGTTAACGGCTTCGAGCACCACTATCCCATTGCGATGGGAAATCTCAGCGATGCCATCCTTGAGTTTGCGGCGTGGATGGACATCAAACCGCTGGAGAAGGTCCCGTACCGACCTTACCTCCAGCGTCGTACATGGTAGGTCGGTTTGGAGAGTCTCAGCTCGAAGGAATGGGACGATACAAAAAGGAGGCATGGAATGAAAGGCGTTGTCGTTTATCATGATGGTTCTATCAAGATTGAGAAACTTCCTAAGCCCAGGATTAACGAGTACCAAGCACTCGTTCAAAACCTGAGCTGCGGTATATGCAACGGAACGGATCTCAAGTTAATTCACGGGAGTTTCAAAGGGTTCGACACGTACCCGGCGGTCCTTGGACACGAGAGCGTTGGCCGAGTCCTGGAGGTTGGCGGCAAGGTAACCTCGTTTAAGCCCGGGGATCTTGTTGTTCGGTCGATTCTTGAGTCAGTTGAAGGGGGAAAGTATTACTCTGGATGGGGCAGCTTCGCTGAGTACGGCGTTGTTGGTGACTACAAAGCGATGGCAAAGGATGGACACTCAGACTATTTCGACATCTACTATGCACAGCAAATCGTGCCGGGCCATCTTGATGTCCATCAGGCGGTGATGCTAATCACGCTGAAGGAGGTCCTCTCCGGGATTGAGCGATTTGGCGTGAGTAGGAACCGGTCAGTTCTCATCCACGGCGCTGGCCCCGTGGGACTCGCCATGGTGAGATTCGCGAAGCTCAAGGGGGCTGGACCAATAGTGGTAAGTGAGCCAGATGCTGGTCGCCGCGAGCGCGCGAAGCGCTTAGGAGCCGATATTGTAATTGATCCGATATCTGAGGATCTTGTGCTTCGAGCCAAGGAGATTCTACCCGAAGGATTTGATTTCGTCATCGATGCAGTTGGCATCATTCAGTTGATGAGCGAGAGTCTCAAGCTTGTCAAGTTCAATGGCAAGGTTGGTGTCTACGGGATTGCGCCCCAGACTCAGGCTCAATTGGTGTGGGAGGAAGCGCCGTACAATTTCCAAGTCCACTTCGTGCAGTGGCCCACATTCCAGGACGAGGCTGCCGTACATGATGAAGTTATCGCGCTCGTCGATTCCGGAGCGATCGATCTCGCCGAATTTGTGACGCATGTCCTTCCGGGATTGGAGAGTTTCGAGCGTGGTCTCGAAATCATTGCTTCCAAGGAAGGTGTCAAGGTTACAATCGATATCCAAGGGTAGTAGAGGACCGTCATGGGGAAAACTTATCTGCTTGCGCATGATCTTGGAACGACAGGCAACAAGGCCAGTCTCTTCGACACGGAGGGGAGGCTAATCGCCAGTGCTCTGGAGGTGTATCCGACCCATTACGACAAACCGGGCTGGGCCGAACAGGATCCGGATTCTTGGTGGCGGGCGGTCTGTAGAGCGTCCGCGGCCGTTATGGATAAGGCAGGGATTACCAAGAGCTCAATCGCGGCGATGAGCTTCAGCGGGCACATGATGGGTTGTGTCCCCGTCGACGATCAGGGAAAGCCCTTACGGCGAGCGATCATCTGGGCCGATCAACGATCGACCGCACAGGTGACCTCTCTTCTGCACTCCATGTCGGCCGAGAAGATATACCGCATCACGGGAACGCGACCCAACCCCAACTACACCCTTGAGAAGATCATGTGGATTCGCGACAACGAACCCGAGATCTACGACAAGACCCGCTTTGTCCTTCAAGCCAAAGACTACATCGTGGCTCGTCTCACTGGGCGGTTCGTTACGGACTATTCGGACGCATCGGCAACGAACGCATACGACTTATCGAAAA
>CAZRQM010000030.1:0-6059 GCA_964602385.1 uncultured Thermotogae bacterium
CACTTCGATCATCGTCTGGCTTTGGCGTCGATCGACGCCGGTGTGGACAAGCTGCGCCTGAACCCGGGGAACATCACCGATCCAGAGAAGATTGAGCAGGTGGTGCGCGCGGCAAGACAGGCAGGGATACCGATTCGCGTCGGAGCAAATTCAGGCTCGCTCGCCGCTTCATTCCTCGATGAGAACGGGCATGCAACAGCCAATGGGATGGTGGATAGCGCCCTCAAGGAGATTCGCCTGCTGGAGGGACTCGACTTCACCGATATTGTCGTGTCGCTCAAGGCGACCGACGTGATGATGACCCTCGCCGCCTACCGCAGGATCGTGCGCGAGGTCAATTATCCCTTGCACATTGGGATAACCGAAGCGGGAACGCCGTGGGGTGGGACGATCAAGTCAGCGGTCGGGATCGGAATCCTCCTTGCGGAGGGCCTGGGCGATACGTTGCGCGTCTCCCTTACCGGCGATCCGGTGGAGGAGGTGCGGGTCGCATACCAGATCCTTAGTGCCCTTGACCTTCGCCAGCGAGGCATATCCTACCGCGTCTGCCCGACGTGCGGGCGCACGCGCATCGACCTGTTCAATATAGCAAACGAGATCCAGGAGAGGCTCGCGGATGTTACAGAGCCGCTCGTAATCGCGCTGATGGGATGCATCGTAAACGGGATCGGTGAGGCAAAAGACGCGGAGATCAGCCTGTTCGGGGGCGAGAAAAGCGGGACGATAAGCATCGCTGGACAGGTGGTCAAGCGGGCCGTCCCCGAGGGCCTATTGGTCGATGAATTCGTGGCCACGGTGCGAGCATACCTTCAAGAGCGGAGGACGGCAGATGGCTAGCAAGGCAGCCTCACGCGTAGACCTCTTGTCGGTAGCATCCGAGGAGCTCGATTGCACGCTCGGTCGGGCTACCTCGCACCTGCTGGACCTGCAATACGAAGAGGGCTACTGGTGGGGAGAGCTAGAGTCAAACGTATCAATCACCTCCGAGCATCTTTTCTTGACCCACATCCTTGGGGTGGAAAAGGAAGAGGAGTGGAGAAAAATCGCCGCCCAAATCAAGAAGATGCAGCGCGAAGATTGGACGTGGGCGATCTGGTACGATGGCCCCGGTGACCTGTCAACGACAATCGAGGCCTACGTTGCGCTTAAGATGGCGGGGGTCTCCCCGGATGCACCGGAGATGGAGCGCGCGCGATCGTTCATCCTCGCTCAAGGAGGGGTGGAGAAGGCGCGCATCTTCACCAAGATCTGGCTTGCCGTCCTTGGCGAGTGGGACTGGCGAGGGACGCCGATGATGCCACCCGAGCTGATCCTCCTTCCCAAATGGTTCCCGATCAGTATCTACGACTTTGGATGCTGGGCGCGCGGGACCGTCGTCCCGATGATGATCATTCGCGCACTGCGTCCGGTCTATCCCCTTCCACAGTGGGCGCACATCGATGAACTGTTCGTGCACGGGAAGGAATCAGCCGATCTGACGCTTCCCAGGAAGAATAGCGCGTGGGCGAAGTTCTTCTCTTCCCTCGACCGCGTCCTGCGTTTGTACGAACACTCACCCGTTAAACCATTGCGCAAGACCGCGATACGCAGGGCAACGCGCTGGATCGTCGAGCGACAAGAGGAGGACGGCTCGTGGGGCGGAATCCAGCCACCGTGGGTCTACTCGCTAATCGCGCTTCGGGCCCTCGGCAGAGACATGAACGACCCGGTGTTACGTAAAGGGTTCGCCGGGTTCTACGGGGAGACGGGGTTTGCCATCGAGGATGAGAACACGTTCCGCTTGCAGTCGTGTCTTTCCCCGGTGTGGGACACGGCCCTGGCTGCGGTCGCCCTGGAAGATGCTGGCCTTCCCGAGGATCACCCGGCGTTGGTAAAGGCCTGTGAGTGGCTTCTCGATGAGCAGATCTTCGTCGGTGGAGATTGGCAGGTACGCTGTGACGCGCAGCCCGGCGGGTGGGCATTCGAGTTTGCGAACGACATCTACCCTGACACCGACGACGCATCAGTGGTGATGATGGCTATCCAGCAGGCGAAGCTCGATGAGAAGAAGAAGTCGCACGCATTGGATAGAGGCCTCGAGTGGCTCCTCGCCATGCAGAGTTCAAACGGCGGCTGGGGGGCATTCGATCGGAACAACACCAAGGCACTACTGCGAGAGATCCCGTTTGCCGATTTCGGAGAGATGATCGATCCGCCGTCGGTCGACGTAACGGCGCACATCGTCGAGTACCTGGGGCGGATCGGCCATGGAAAGGGTTCGAAGGTGGTCGATCGCGCACTCGCCTATCTCAAGAGAGAACAGGACCCGGACGGGGCGTGGTTCGGCCGTTGGGGGGTGAACCTGACCTACGCGATCGGAGCGGTTCTCCCAGCGCTTGACGCAATTGGCGAAGACATGAGATCTCCCTACGTTAGTCGGGCAGTTGATTGGCTCATCAGTCATCAGAACGAAGACGGCGGCTGGGGAGAACGAATCGAGGGGTACAAGGACGAGGCATGGCGTGGAAGAGGGACATCTACCCCATCGCAGACGGCGTGGGCCCTCCTCGGCCTCATCGCGGCCGACGAGATTGATCATTCGGCTACACAAGCGGGGATCGAGTACCTCGTCCGAACCCAGAGGGACGATGGCGGATGGGATCAACCGTACTTTACCGGGACCGGTTTTCCCATCGATTTCATGATCAACTACCACCTCTATCGGGACATCTTCCCGGTGATGGCCCTCGGACGCTACAGAGATGCGAGACACGGAGATCGGAAGCGAAGACACGGAGACACACGGGGATATGACAAAGACGGACAAGAAACGACCGATTATGGTGTATAGGGAGACTTGATGCAGGTAATAAAGGCTGATGTTCTCGGCTTCTGCTTCGGCGTGCGCCGGGCAGTAACGATGATCGAGACCGAGCTTGAGAAGAACGGCCCCCTGTGCACCCTGGGAGCGATCGTGCACAACACGCACGTTGTGGAGGGCCTAACTGAGAAGGGAGGGAGGCTTGTGCGAGGGTTGGATGATGTTCTACCCAACGAGGGGGTGGCGATCACCGCCCACGGTGCTGGCGAAGAAGTGTATGCTGAGATTCGCAAGCGAGGATTTCGCCTGATCGATACCACGTGTCCGATCGTCAGGCGCGCGCAACAGACAGCGGCAAATCTGGTAAAGGATGGCTTCTTCGTCATCGTGTACGGCGAGGCGGAGCACCCGGAGGTGAAGGGGATCCTCTCCTGGACGGCAGGACACGGTGTCGCCACGCAAACGCCGGATGTGGAGATTCCCGATGGGACAACCGGCATCGCCGTCATCGCGCAGACAACGAAAAACCCACAGCAGTTCGCCCAGTTTGCTGAGCGAGCCACGCGAGAATTCGCGAGCAGAGTGCCCGAGATCAGGATCGTCAACACGACGTGCCCGGAGACAGGGCGACGTTATCAGGCAGGAAGCGAGCTGGCGAAAAAAGTCGATGTGATCCTTGTCGTCGGGAGCAGGTCTTCGGCAAATACACGAAAACTGGCGGATACGTGCAGCGCAACCGGTGTTCCCACACACCATATCGAATCAGCCGCGGAGATTGAAGAAGATTGGTTCACCGGCTGCAGCCGATGCGGGGTTACTGCTGGGGCCTCGACTCCCGATGAGGTGATCGAGGATGTCGTACGCCGACTAAACGAGGAAAAGGGGGAATAGATGCAACACGTAATGGACACGGCCAATGCACGGGTGGAAGAGATGGCCGCTCCGCGGCTCTATCGGGAGATCCTGAAGCACACAGCGAGCGGAGCACCGGAGTTCATCGATATCACACAGGAGGTGAAGGACGTCCTCGCTCGTTCCGAGATTCGCGAGGGCTCGGTGTTGGTCTTCACCCGCCACACGACAGCGGCGATCGAGATCAACGAGGATGAGCCCCTCCTGATGGAGGATCTCAAGCAGTTCCTCCTGCGCATCGCGCCGCGAGATGGAAACTACAAGCACAACGACTTCTTCATCCGCACGGCGAACATGACCGAGGACGAGTGCCCTAACGGACACGCTCACTGCCAACACCTTCTCCTCGGGACGAGTGAGACGATCCCCGTCGTCGACAGCGAGCTCCTCCTCGGACGATGGCAACGTATCTTCTTGATCGAACTCGATAGGCCGCGCGAGCGCCAGGTATTCATACAAGTACAGGGATGGTAGACCAACACATCGCGACGCTGATCGACCTGCCACAGGCTCCCCCTTCTGTGGAAGATTCCGAGGCGCTCTGCAGACGCCTGGCCCTATCTCACTATGAGAACTTCACTGTCGTGTCACGCCTGATCCCCCGCAGAATGCGTCAATCGCTCTACAACCTGTATGCCTTCTGCCGGACCGTCGATGATATCGGGGACGAGGCCCCCGGCGATCGCGCTCTCCTCCTCGACCGCTTCGAGAGCGAACTTGAGGCCGCGTATGCCGGGACGCCACATCACCCCGTTCTGGTCGCCCTTCAAGGGACCATCAAGCGCTTCGGGATGCCGCGCGACCTCTTCGAGCGGCTGATAGTCGCCAACCGGATCGATCAGGAGCAGGTGCGCTATCGTACGTTTTCCGATCTTCTGTACTACTGCGAGCACTCCGCCACTCCCGTGGGGAGGCTCTTCCTCATCCTGTTCGGCTACGACGATGACGAGCTATTCGCCCTCTCCGATTCAACATGCATCGCGCTGCAGCTCGCGAACTTCTGGCAGGACGTGAGGCGTGACTACGCTGAAGGGCGCATCTACCTCCCGCTCGATGAGATGAGCAAGTACGGTGTGAGCAAGGCCGACTTGGCGGAAGCACAGGCAACAGATCGATTCAAGGATCTACTACGCTTTCAGGTCGAGCGCACGCGGGGTTACTTCCGCGATGGGCTTCCATTGATCGATCGCGTGCGTGGCTCGCTACGCGTCGATATCGCCGTTTTCTCACGCGGGGGAATAGCGATCCTCGACAAGATCGAGCAGCTTCACTACGACACGTTGAGGACGCGACCAACACTCTCCAAGTCAGAAAAGATCAGGCTCTTCCTCTCGACACTTGTAAGCCGTAGGTGGAGAAAATGGACCTAGAGCGTTCGTATCGCCTCTGCCAACGGATCACCCGCCGCGAAGCGAAGAACTTCTACTACGCGTTCATCACCCTGCCGCGCGAGAAACGCCGGGCGATCTACGCCGTGTACGCCTTCTGCCGTGAAGCGGACGACATCGCAGATGCTGACTCATCGATTGATGAGAAGAAGTCGAAGCTGGGTGTGCTCCGCACGCGGCTTGAACGGGCACAAGCAGGTGATCCGCAGGGCGGGATCGATATCGCGCTATCAGATGCAATCATGCTCTACGGGATCGATCCCCAAGATCTCGCCCACGTCATCGACGGTGTAGAGATGGATCTTGTCATCTCGCGCTATGAGACGTTTCCCGATCTACAGATCTACTGCTATCGCGTCGCCTCAGCGGTAGGCCTCTCCGTTCTCCCCATCCTCGCTGGGGGAGGAGAGAGATTGCCCGTAGAAGCACGCGAGGCCGGGGAGAAACTGGGCTTGGGGATGCAGCTAGCCAACATCGTGCGTGATGTGGCAGAGGACATCGCCATTGACCGCGTGTACATTCCGCAAGAGGACCTGCGGCGATTCCAAGTGAGCGAGGAGATGCTCCACCACGGTGTGATGAACGACGATATGCGTAGGCTTCTCTCTCTTGAGAGCGAGCGGGCAAGGAAGTACATGCGTGAAGGGGAGCGCGTCTCCGAGTTTCTCCCGCGGAACGCGCGCGGCTGCATCACGCTTCTTTCTAGAATCTACACGCGCATCCTGGAGATGGCAGAAGTGCGAGATTACGATGTGTTCAAGGAGAGGCTGTCACTTTCCATCGGGGAGAAGATACTCCTGATCCTGCGCACATGGTTAGGGCGATGAAGCCAGTCGTCATCATCGGCGGCGGTCCCGCAGGGATCGCCAGCGCCAGCTCCCTTGCCGAAAAAGGAGTAAAGAGCGTCTTGATCGAAAGGAGCAAGCGCCTCGGCGGGCGCGCATCCTCCTTCTTCTACT
>CAZRQM010000030.1:6159-7588 GCA_964602385.1 uncultured Thermotogae bacterium
CAGCCGCGCCTGCGCATTCCGATGGTGGATGGAAGAAGAAGAGAGATCATAGCCTCGTCGCCCCTTCCCGGGATCTTGCACTTGCTGCCAAGCCTCCTCTCCTACCGCTTCCTTCCTGTTCGTGCCCGGATGCGCGCTATGCAGGCCGGTCTGTCCCTTCTACTGCGGGATCCAGGGGACGTAGCATTTGCCGACTGGCTTGCGGATCACAGTCAAGGAAAGAGAGCAATCACCACCCTGTGGGATCCGGTCTGTGTTGCCACCCTCAATGCACACGCTGATGATGTAAGCGCTCGCATGGCTCAAGTCGTCTTCCAGCGCGGGTTCTTTCGACCACACGGGGCGGACATCGGCTTGTTTACGCGACCGCTTTCGCAGATCTTTGATGCAGTGACCCCGTTTCTTGAAGAACGTCAAGGGACGGTACTCCTCGACGCAGCAGCGCGGCGTATCATCGTCGATGATGGAGGCGTGCGCGGGGTGGAAATGGCAAACGGTGATCTCATCGAGGCTGATGCTGTCATCAGCGCCGTCTCTCTGCCCAATCTGTCGCCGCTACTTCCTTCGCACGTGGCAAGAGATCCGTTCTTTGAATCTCTCGCAGGGATCAGCTTTGCGCCGATTGTGAACATCCACCTGTGGTTCGATCGGCCGGTCATGGACGAGCCATTAATCATCGGGGTCGACTCACCGCTGCAGACGGTGTTCGATGTCTCCGCGGCTCATGGAGATATCAACTTGCATCATCTCGTCATCTCGCAGAGCGCCGCCGCCGCCTGGGTCGACATGCCGGTCGCATCGATTGTGAAGCAGTTCGTCTCGGCATTGAGTGCACTCCTTCCGCGTGCGCGCAAAGCAAACCTCATCGACTCACTCGTGATCAAGAACAGGGAGGCGACGTTCGTCCCAACCCCCGGAGCGGATGCACTGCGACCAGCCCCCACGACACCGATCGAGGGGTTGTTTCTAGCGGGCGACTACACGGCGACCGGCTGGCCATCGACAATAGAAGGGGCGGTGCGCTCGGGGATAAACGCAGCCAATGCCCTGCTGACAGGGGACTGAATGGCCCTGACTTCCAACCGTCAGACAAAGTCTTGAGTGCTTGCTATTCGCCGCGGCTTGTGATCTCGATCAGGTGATAACCAGACTGCGTCTGCACGGGGCCGTGCACCTCGCCCAGTGATTCGCTGAATACCACGTGGTCGAACTCCGGGACCATCTGCCCAGGAGAGAATTCTCCAAGATCGCCACCGGATTGTCCTGACGGGCACTTGGAGTACTCACTGGCAATAGCCGCGAAGTCTTCTCCGTTCTCGATTCTTCTCTTGAGTTCCTCGCATTCCGTTTCGGAATCAACCAGAATGTGTCGTGCAGTTGCCTTCATTCCTACCTCCGCTTTGCGCAAGATCTGTTATTATGGCTCTTT
>CAZRQM010000030.1:7688-10967 GCA_964602385.1 uncultured Thermotogae bacterium
CAGTTGCCTTCATTCCTACCTCCGCTTTGCGCAAGATCTGTTATTATGGCTCTTTGTTGTTTGGAGGGGGTAACAAGCTCCTGACCGCAAATGATAGAATGCCTTTCTCTCGCCCGTTCGTAGCACTCACTCAAGACGCCAAGGTGTCGCGACACCAAGATCGCTAAGACATGCCTTTGATCCTTGTTCTTTTCCCGTCTTCCTGCTGTTCTCTGCGTCTCTGCGCCTTTGCGAGAAAATGCTCTTGCTCTTTCTCATTACCCTTCACTCATTACGTATCACTGTTTCGCGAGAGTCACTCTGTTCCGTACCGTATCTTCAGCTGCCCACTTGAACCGACAAGGAGCCAGATTAGGCCTCTGCGAAACGTAGCGTGCAATCGCGCTTCCTATCGGACCAAGGCCGTATTGAAGCACCCGAATCCTCTCTGCCATATGTTGCTCCTCCCGGAACGCTCTTGTGATGTTGGAAAGTATAAGGGACGATCGGAAGAACACAACGGGAGCGACGATCTTCGCTGCTGCCGCCCGCAAAGCGATCCTCTATTCTCCAAGGTCTCCTTCGTCAGAGGATCGTCAGGTAGCGGTCGAGCTCGTAGCGATGAACCTGAGACCGGTAGGCGTCCCACTCGATCTTCTTGTTCTGGATGAACTTCTCGAAGATGTGATCGCCCAATGCCTGCCGGACAAGGTCGCTTGACTCCATCACCTCAATCGCTTCGTTAAGGCTCCCGGGGAGGGATTTGATCCCCAGTCTGTCGCGTTCTCTAGCGCTCATCGAGTACACGTCCCCATCGATCGGATCGGGAACGGGGTAGTTGTTCTCGATCCCCGCGAGACCGGCGTTGATCAGCACGGCAAAAGCCAGATACGGGTTGCATGCGGGATCAGGGGCGCGAAACTCAATGCGCGTTGCCATCTCCTTTCCCGGCTTGTACATCGGGACGCGCACCATGTTGCTGCGATTGCGATGCGCCCAGGTGATGTACACCGGCGCTTCGTATCCGGGGACGAGGCGCTTGTAGGAGTTGACCCACTGCGCGCACACCCCGGTGACCTCCTTGGCGTGGTGCATCAGCCCGGCGATGTACCCCTTGGCAATAGGTGACAGGAAGAGCGGATCGTCCTTGTCGAAGAAGGCGTTGGTCCCGTCCTCTCTCACCAGAGACTGATGCAGGTGCATCCCGGAACCGTTCTGGTTGGAGAGCGGTTTTGGCATGAACGTAGCGTGGATTCCGTGCCTGCGCGCAATCTCCTTGACGACGAGGCGGGTTGTCATGATGTTGTCGGCGATCGTCAGCGCATCGCGGAAGCGCAGGTCGATCTCCTGTTGACCGTGCGCCACCTCGTGGTGCGCCGCTTCCACGCGAATCCCCATTCCTTGCAGGGCAAGGACGGTCTCTCGCCTGATTGTTGAGCCGACGTCAGGAGGGACGAGATCGAAGTACCCTCCTTGATCGACCGGCTCCGTGCCGGATGCTGATTGAAAGTAGAAGTACTCCACCTCCGGTCCGACGAACAGTGAGAACCCCTTCTTGCTTGCCAGAGCAAGAGCGCGCTTGAGGGCCCAGCGCGGGTCACCGGCGTAAGGGCTGCCGTCAGGTTCCAAGACATCGCAGATGAGGCGGGCGACATTATCCCAAGGGAGGAGGGCAAAGGTGTTGAGATCGGGCTTGATGAGCATATCGCTCTCGTCGATGCGGGCAAAGCCGTGGATCGATGACCCATCGAAGCCAAGCCCTTCCTGGAGTGCCTCCGGAAGCTCGCTTGTTGGAATCTCGATGCTCTTCAGGTTTCCCAGTAGGTCGGTAAACCAGAGCTGGACGAATCTGATCCCTCGCTTCTTTATCTCTTCGAGCACGCGCTCATCACTACCCATGACAACCTCCCTTCAAGAAGATGATGTCGCGATTATACGCCAACTGGGTCACGAGCGTTATCACCGCTCAGGTTCGTGCCATCCCACGTGATCTTGGCGATGTTCGTCTCCTCGTCCGTCCACATCAGATGCCCGGACACGTGTTACATGAAGACCGTTAAGTCGCTCGTGATCCCGGAGCCAGGGTAGGCAAAGTCGACGGTCGCACTGAATGGGTTGGCCCGCGCGTAGAAGATGGTTCTGTGCCTTCTCATCACCAATCACTGTTTCGCATCTTGCGCGCGAGACTCTGTTCCCATAGCATCTCTGCCTATCCATACGAAACAGCGAGAAGCCGAGAGAAACACACTGCCTGCAGATGTCACCCGCAGGCAGCGCTATCCATCGTGTTGTCTAATGCTTAGTCTCTTTCGGCTTCCTCCGAATCAAAAATCTCTTCCAATTCCAGAGGCTTCTCCTTCGTCACTCTCAATTCAGCCCCACACTCGGGGCAGTATATCCGATTGGAGATGTAAGCATCCTCTATCGGGACATATATAGCCTCATCGCATGCGGGGCAAGTAGACTCAACAATTTTCTTCATGGTTCCTCCGTATGTTCTAGCTTCTTTGACACGTACTCTTTTCTGATCCGGTGCGGAAGTCCATCTGCTAGCTCACTACCGTGATCCCAGCTTTCAGTGGCCCACTCAACCAAGAATACCTCTTGGCCAGTGAATGCAAGCAATCCTCCACATCAAGGACAACGGATGTGCTCGAATGGATCGACCTCCTCCGCAACAGGGACACACACGCCGTAAATGGGCATGTTTGGTGTGGGCATCTCCACGTCCCACATTGTTCGTCACTTGCCTTTCCCCGTGGATTTCGTCCCTTTCTTGCCACCCTGCGGTTTCTTCTTATCGGACATTTTTCACCTCCCTAATCTTGTACTTCCATCTTGGAGTGCTGCAGCATAGTGCCCTTGCTGTCGCTGGTCAAGAGCACACTCTGTGAGAATTGTCCGTAATTGGATTGCGGCGTGAAGCACTTCTTTGCACCGCCGTAGTTTCTGTTCTTGGAGTATGCCCTACGGTTGATCCGAGAATAAGGATACTGTCCTAAGGCAGAAGCCAGCCCTTGTCGACACTTATCAATGGGCATACGCCTGCCATTGTAATTGGTCACGTGCTGTTCTCGAACGTGCGGCGCTGAAGCCGACACAACGAAGATTGATGCACGAGGCTTGATCATGCCAGGGTTCTGGAGGATCGAAAGCACACCATACTCCAGGTCTTTGCAAAATGACTGCGTCCATGGCAGAGTCAATGGCCGTGAGTGTTGTCTCCACTTCGGCTCTTTGTCGTTTCAAGTGGGTAAGAAAAGACAAAGGGTCAAGGGCTCTCACAGAGCCGACTGCCTC
>CAZRQM010000031.1:0-8232 GCA_964602385.1 uncultured Thermotogae bacterium
ACCCTATTGAACTTGGAAGACGCCTTGGGATGGTAGATCATATACCGCTCTACCCAAACTCGTAGTCTTCAACGTCGCCTTTCCGCATCGCTGCTCGTGCCTCAAGGATGTCCGCCTTGAACTGCGGGTGCAGTTCGAAGTAGGTGTTCACGTAGTGTTCAATCGCGAGGCGAACAACGCTACTTGCCGCACGCTTCTCGATCGAAGCAATCTCGTCAACCTGCCGACGCAATTGCTCAGGGACTTTTGTCGATAGAGTCTCAGTCGCCATTTTCTCCTCCTTGCGAAGCATACTTTAGCACAATAAGTCTACCGCGTCTACCCGCCAGTGCCAGGACATGGGTCGCGAAGAGAAGCGTTCTCGGTGAAGCTAAGGTACAGGACCACAAGGATCAAGCACTCGATACGCTGTTGCCGCCAGGGCACAAGCATGAGGCAGCGTATATCCGTGATCTGGAGGGTCGGGGGTTATCGATCGTCAAGCTTCCTGAGTTAGGTGAAGTACAGGCGCAAGTCGCAACGGCCCATGCGGCAACATGCAATCAAGCGCTGTGGCAGTCGTCGCCCCTCAGTGAAGGGTGGTCTGCCATGGGCCTTCATTCATTTGCACTCAGTTGAGGTACCGATAGATCCCGTCCTGTGCCATCAGCTCATCGTGGGCCCCCTGTTCCACGATCACATTCTTGCAGTCGGACATGAGCTTCGCAAACTCGAGTTTCGCATTCTCTCGGCGGAATGATTACGATCATACGAAGCTTCTGTTGACAGTCGATCGAAGCAACTTGAGAGGTGATCGCGGATGAAACGAATGTTGTGTCTTTTCACGGTCCTCGTCTGCATCAGCGCGATGGGCTCCAGCCTTCTGATGGCAGAACCCGCAACGCGTGGATTCGGATTTGGTGGCGGCATGGCGATGGCATTCTTCCCGGACATGACCGGGGTTAATACCTTCATGTCGGAAAATGGATTGGCCCCGATGGGTGATTTCCTGATTGGCGCGGGCGGAGGCGGTCGTGGTGGCGTAATCGGCGGCCTTTCGTTTGGAGGCATCGGTTGGGGCGTGCTTGCGACCTCTGAGAGCGAGAGCCGTCACGCCGAGCTGTTTTTTGGGGGCGGCGGGTTCGATATCGGCGCGGCCATCGGCGGCGATGACAGCTCGGTTCTCACTGTTGGAGCAGTGTTCGGCGGTGCCGCTAACGTGCTTACGCTGACCGAAGCACTCGCTGATTCAGAAGGCTTTACCCCTTGTGGTATTATCGTCGAGCCGACATCCCGCGAGCTGGGACGCGCCGTGGGCTTCGTGCAGCCATATGTCAGCATGTGCGCTGAGTTGCTCCCGTGGATGGGATTCGATTTTCGGCTGGGATACATATTGCCTGTCTTCGGGATCGACTTCGGTGATCTGATCGGTATTCCCGCACCATCCCTCGACCTGTCCGGACCCACGGTCAGCTTCGGCCTCGTATTCGGCGGCATCGGGCCGCTAACAGGTTTCGACAATGGCAAGCTAAGTGGCAAAGCCCAGGCAACATCCATAAGCGAGGGATCGTTCGTCGTTCATGCCGGAAGCGAACTGATCATCGAGAACGCACTTGGCAATATCGTGATCTCGGGATACTCGGTTGATGCAGCCCAAACGGCGCCGAATCGCGTGGTGGAATGGCAAGCCGTGCGGACGGCTGCCCAGCACCGGATTGACGAGTTGCAGGTTGTCTTGGACGTAACCGAATCAAGCATCACACTGAAGACCGTGGGCACCGGCCACGTCGACTATGCCCTCCGGGTTCCGGTCGGAGTTGACCTCAAGGTAAAAAACGGTACGGGAGACATCCATATCGTCTCCTATGAGGCCCAAACGATTATCATCGAAAACGGCGCCGGAAATCTAAGTCTGCGCGATGTACGTGCCACTGCGTTGATTGTTGCACACGGCGTGGGCGAAATTGATCTCTCCGATGTCGACGCCCAGCAGTTGATCGTAGATCTGGGGATTGGTGAGATTGTCCTCGCACTTCCGGCAAGCGCGTCAGCTACGGTGGCCGCCAAAGCGGGAATCGGCAATGTCTCTATAGATCGATTCCCCGGAATGATTGGCGGAGTCCGAGGCTTCCTCGGCAAGTCGGGAGATGTAACGTTGGGCAACGGGGAGCGCACTATCAAGCTTGGTGTAGGCCTCGGCGAGATCGCGATTGAGATGGTGCAACTGTAGGCCCAACCACTTCGAATCCGCAAACCGCGACGCGGCCACAAGCTCGGCAATTCACAGAGTGGAGGCAGCATTCTCGATGCGTCAATAAGGGTCTGGAAGGCGGGGTCTCAACGGGGGATGATACTCATCACCCTTCGTGGAGTGCGGTCTGCCACGGGTCTTCATTCATTTGCACTCGGTTGAGGTACCGATAGATCCCGTCCTGTGCCATCAGCTCATCGTGGGTTCCCTGTTCCACGATCCGCCCGTCCTTGAGCGCGACAATCTTGTCTGCGCTGCGAATCGTCGACAGACGATGGGCAATGACGATGGTCGTCCGTCCTACCATCAGCCGTTCCAAAGCCTGCTGGATCAGCAGCTCTGTTTCGGTGTCTACCGAGGATGTTGCTTCGTCAAGGATCAAGATGGGTGCGTCTTTCAGCACCGCTCGGGCGATGGCCAACCGCTGCCGCTGGCCTCCGGAGAGCTTGACCCCTCGCTCGCCAATCATTGTCTCGTAGCCTTCAGGCAGTTGTTCGATGAATTCGCCCGCGTTCGCTATACGCGCTGCCTCGATCATCTCCTGATCATTCGCATCGAGACGACCGAAGAGGATGTTCTCGCGGACGGTCCCGTGAAACAGGAAGACTTCCTGGAGCACGATGCTCATCTGCCGGCGCAGACTCTCCAGCGTTAGGTCGCGGATGTCGTGTCCATCGAGGGTGATCGTCCCATCGGACACATCGTAGAACCGGGAAATCAGCATCGAGAGGGTGGTTTTTCCCACCCCCGACGGCCCCACAAGGGCCACAACCGAACCCGGCGCGACATCCAGGTCGATGTTCTGCAGCACCATCTCGCCCACGCTGTACCGAAAACCAACGTTGTGCAAGCTGATGGCTCCGCGGGCACGACCGGACAATTCAATGGCGTTGGACCGTTCGCTCACATCGGGTTCTTGTTCCAGCAGCTCGGCGATGCGATCGGCGCCAGCCAATGACTGCTGGACGCTCTCCCATGCACTTCCCAGTGCCCGCACCGGTTGATAGAGCAGCTCCAGGTAAAGGAAGTAGGCGACTAAATCAGCTATGGACAAAGCCCCATGCAGCACCAGTCTCCCGCCGAAGTAGATGAGTACAATCGTCCCCAAGGAAGCGGTGAACTCGATGGAGGGGTGGAACACGGCCATCAAACGCAGTGCCCGCAGCAGAGAGTCGCGATAGCGGACGATACGGCTCCAAATACGATCCGCCTCGCTATCCTCCCGCGTGAACGCCTGGATCTCTCGGATTCCCGAGATGTTATCGTTCAGAGCCGCGTTGAGTTCTCCCAGTTCAACCTGACGCTGTCGAAAGGCGGGCCGCACGTAGCGACCAAATCCCTTCATAGCCAGGATGATTAGCGGAATAGGAAGCATACTCAGCAGGGCAAGCTGCCAGCTCATGCTGACCAAAACCGCGGTGACGCCGATGAGCATGAGCACGTTGACCAGAATGTCCGGTATGGCGTGGGCGACGAGCTGTTCGAGTAGATCGGAATCATTCACCATACGCGACATGAGCTGTCCGGTTTGCTTGTCCTCGTAAAAGCGCAGCGAAAGGCGTTGCAAATGCCGATAGACCTCGTTTCTGAGATCAGCCACGACATGCCAGCCGGCCACATGGGCTGCGTAACTCCGAACGAACTGCATCAGTGCTCGGATAACGTAAACGGCCAACGCCAGTAGGGCGAGCTTTGCGATCAGATCAAGGGTCTTTGGACCCGCCTCCGGGTCCGTAACGGCGGCAACCATCGCCCGGACCAACCAAGGGCCGAGAAGTTGAATGCCCACAAGGGCTAGCATGCTGATCATTGTCAGCATGAGAGGCAGTTTGTAACGCTTCACATGGCGGAATACCAACAGTAGGGATTTCAATCTGTCACTGCTCCATTCTCAGTTTTCTCTCGCGACGCCGGGAAATTCGGAATCATCTCTTCCGTCAGGCACGGGCGACAACAGTATCCATACTTCCGGCGGTAAATCCTCGAATACCACTTGAATTGTACCTCAAGGCAGCTCCATTCTGAAGGAGAAGAGGGATATTCAGTCCTCATTGTGACTTTCTTTGCAGCACCAGACGCCCTCTGCCCCAGGGATCTCGTCTCTTCTCCGTTCGGAGCCTTCCTCCAAACCCTGCGTTGTGCTGGCTCACTAGTAGACGTTACCATCTCTCCAAGCCGCGAGGCTGTTGCTGAAGCTCGAACATACTTGCTCAAGAAGGAGCCACTTTATGAAGCCAGTGCAGATCGAAGACCTGTTATCCTATCGTTTCCTGTCCTCTGTGCAGATCGATCCCCAGGGCCGGCACGCGGCGTTTCTCGTGCGCCAGGCAAACGAAGAGGGGAAAGACTACCGCTCGGAGATCTATCTCATCGACCTCGACTCCCGCCGCACCCGCCGGCTGACCACGGCGGGGAAGGATGGCCCGTTTACTTGGAACAGGGATGGCTCGGCGATCCTGTTCTTGTCCAAACGGGAAGAGACTGAAAAAGAGAGCATGGACGAAAGTCACCTCTACCGGATCGCACTCGACGGGGGAGAGGCGGAGAAGGTAGCCACCATTTCCTATCATGTAGAAGCGATCCAGTTGACCGCTGAAGACACGCTCCTGTTCACCGCGCGCATCCGCCTCATCACGGACGAGGATACGAACGCGGCGGACTACGAGATCCTGGACGAGATCCCATTCTGGCAGAACGAGAAGGGATTCACCAACCAGCGGCGGGTACACCTGTTCTCATTTAACCTTAAAAGAGGTGAGGCGAAGGATCTCACCGAGGATCAGCTTGAGGTGCAGGCATTCGATGCCCACGAAGACCAGGTAACGTTCGTTGCCCGCAGGTTCCCGGGGAAGGCGCCGATCACCGATGAACTATGGATCTACAATCTGGCAAAGGGAGAATCGCGATGCTTATCGCGGGATGCGTACACCCTTGAAGAGGTTTGCTTCCTCTCTGATACGGCGCTCGTTGTGCTGGGAACGGACATGAAGCGCTACGGCCGTGGGCAAAGCCGGGAGGTGTTGACCGTCGATCTTGCAAGCGGAGAGGTGCGCAGCATCACTCCGGGTTGGGATCGCTCGGTGGGAACGTCGGTCGGCTCTGACTGCCGTTATGGAAGCGGGCCGATTGCGCAGGTCGATCGTGGACGGCTCTACCTAACGATCACCGAAGGAGGGAACTCCTACCTGGATGCTGTCGATCCTGACGGCACGGTAGAGCGTGTGGTGGATCTGCCGGGGACGATCGATTCCTTTGCTGTACACGGAGAGACAATTCTCTACGCCGGGCTGCGCGGCGATCGGCTGCAGGAGATCTATTCCTACGACAAGAACGCGGAGGAGTGTCTGACCGATCTCAACAGTGATACGTGCGCGGATCGCACCGTCTCCCATCCGGAGCCATTCTTCGTCACCAGTAAGGACGGAACGAAGATCGAGGCATGGATGATGAAGCCAGCCGGATATGAGGAGGGGAAGCGCTATCCGACGCTCCTTGAGGTGCACGGTGGCCCACGCGGGGCCTACGGGAGTGTATTCTTCCACGAGATGCAGGTTCTCGCGGGTGCGGGATATGTTGTTATCTACTGCAACCCCCGCGGGTCATCAGGACGGGGGGACGAGTTTGCCGATGTGCGCGGGAAGTACGGTACGATCGACTATGATGACCTGATGGCGGTCGTCGATCACGCGCTTGACGCGTTCCCGTTTGTCGATTCAGATCGTCTGGGAGTACTCGGCGGCTCGTACGGGGGATTTATGACGAACTGGATCATCGGCCACACCGATCGCTTCCGTGCCGCTTGCTCGCAGCGTTCGATCGCCAACTGGATCTCCAAGTTCTGCACAACGGACATCGGCTACGTGTTCAACAAGGATCAGATGGGGAAGACCCCGTGGGAGGAGGGGGGAAGCGATAAACTGTGGTGGCACTCCCCACTGCGTTACGCGGACGACGCAAAGACTCCGACGCTGTTCATCAACTCCGACGAGGACTACCGTTGTTACATGGCGGAGGGCCTGCAGATGTTCACCGCGCTGCGCTATCACGGGATAGAGAGCCGGCTCGTCCTGTTCCATGGGGAGAACCACAACCTGTCGCGAAACGGGAAGCCGCACCATCGGCTACGCCGATTGAGCGAGATCGTGTCCTGGTTTGACCGCTATCTGAAAGAGCCTTGAGCGTGTCGGTACTTCTGTCTTAAGGAATGGGTGATTGCTCCTCACTCAGGGAGTCCGCGAACGACCGTCTCTGCGCCTCGCCCCGTACTTCATCCAACAGTACAGAAAGAAGTTGCCATCTCCAGATTGCCGGACGATCGTCGATTGATGATAATGAGTCCCAGCCCACCGGGTACTTCTCCCACCAGGATGTGATTGCAGACTATGATCCAGTCTAACAGAGACTTTGATCAACTCATCGAGCGACGCGACACGGACAGCATTAAATGGAACCTATTCGATCCTGATGTGTTGCCAATGTGGGTTGCTGATATGGACTTCCGCTCGTCGCAAGCAATAACCACCGCCTTGCGGCAACGTGTCGAGCACGGGATATTTGGCTATCCGCGGGAGCCGCCGCAGCTACGCGATGTGGTCGTCGACTGGATCTTTCGCCACTACAACTGGAACGTGGAGCCAGATGCGCTCGTCTTTCTCCCTAATGTCGCGGTCGGGTTCAATCTGGCGGTGCAAGCCATCGGAAAGTCTGGGACTGGTCTAATCTATCAACCGCCGATCTACTTTCCTATCCTCGATGTTCCCAAGCATGCCCGGCTCGAACCACGACCGAGTGAGCTAATACGTGGGGAAGATGGAGTCTATGAGATCGACTTCGATGACCTAGAGCAGGCAGCAAGCGAAAACTGTTCAGCGTTCATCCTCTGCAATCCGCACAACCCGGTGGGGCGCGTGTTCAGCCATGAGGAGCTTGAAAGACTGGGGGAGACCTGCCTGCGTCACGACCTGTTCATCTGCTCCGACGAGATCCACGCCGACTTTGTCTACGACGGGCGGCGTCACATCCCAATCGCCAGCATCGATCCCGAGATCGCAGCGCGGACGATCACCCTGATTGCGCCGAACAAGTCGTTCAACGTCGCCGGGATCAGTTGCGCCATCGCGGTGATTCCCAACCCCGCCCTGAGACAGCGGCTGGAGGAGGCGCGCCGCGGGCTCGTTCAACACGTGGGAATTATGAGCTATGTGATCACCGAGGCTGCTTACACTCACGGAGAAGAATGGTTGATCGAACTCGCCTCGTACCTGGAAAGAAATCGCGACTACTTGAGGCAGTTCGTGGCAGACCAGCTTCCCGGTATCAACATAGGTCCGGTCGAGGGTACGTACCTGGCGTGGCTTGACTGTCGCGATCTGGGTCTTGGTGAGAGACCACACGAGTTCTTCCTCCACGAGGCGCGCGTTGGCCTAAACGATGGAGCTACCTTCGGCCCCGGCGGAGAGGGCTTTGTGCGGCTCAACTTCGCTACACCACGATCGAACCTCGCAGAAGGCCTGCGGCGGATACGGCAAGCGTTGTTATCCAGGAAGTGTAACGCGTGATTCCCAAGCGCCATGTTTCACAACTTCCAGACAAGGATAGTTGAAATCTGTCCGAGCTACCCCTAGAATCACCACCTAATCCGGAGGGGTGGGAGAGCGGCCGAATCCGCCAGTTTGGAGAACTGGTGTACCTTCATGGTACCGCGGGTTCAAATCCCGCCCCCTCCGCCAACGCCTGTGCTAGGTGGGGGGCTAGCGGTCCCCTATATCCACAACCCGCTACAGTGGAACCGAAGGGTTCTCCGAGGGGGAAGGGAGCAGGGTCTGCCTTGGATAAGCGGTGATGAGGGTTGAGCCCTCTGCGGCGCATGCCTGTGAACCCCGCCAGGCCCGGAAGGGAGCAACGGTAAGCTAGCCTCTGCGGGTGTTAGAGGATCCCTTGGCCTGAGCTGGCTGTCCACAGAAGCGCCTGTCACCTTCTTTCGAAGGGGCCACGCACAGGCG
>CAZRQM010000031.1:8332-10876 GCA_964602385.1 uncultured Thermotogae bacterium
GCTGTTTTGTGGTATGATCGGGTGTGGAGGTGGGGCACTGATGCGAACGTTTCTCTGCATCCCCGTAGGCCCAAGCATACGCGATCACATCGCTTCTGTAGCGGGGGAGCTGCAATTACGTGTCGATACATACGCGTCCTGGGTACCGCTGGATAATTATCACGTGACGGTCCGCTTCCTGGGCGAGATCGATCCTCTCCTCACCGTCAATCTAAAGGAAGCCTGCCGGACGGTTACATCACAACTCCCTCCTTTCGAGATTCAGCTCGATCGGGTGGGCGGTTTCCCGTCTCTCGACAATCCACGCGTTCTGTGGGTCGGAGGAGAGGCGCCGAAGGTCTTTCGAGATCTGCTCTATCTTCTCGACTCCGAGCTATCGAGACTTGGCTTTCCGCACGCGCGCGCGGAATCGATTGCCCACATTACCCTTGCCCGCGTCAAGGGTCGCATTCACACACCTCTATCGCAGGCGATAGAGAAGATCGACCAGCCGGCATGGACGCTTCGCGCCGATCGACTCCTGTTGATGGAGAGTCGCCTGACACCGCGTGGCGCCGTCTACTCTTCTTTGTTCACGCTCCCCTTTGCTGGAGGTATACGTGCCGGAGGCATACATGCCGGAGGCATACATGTCGGAGGGAAGAGTGAAGATGGCGTTTGAGTACCTCGACCACGTGTCAGATGTCTGCATCCGCGCGTGCGGCGAAACTCTGAGCGACGCGTTCTGCGAAGCGGCGCGGGCGATGTTTAACGTGATGGTCGACATAGATCAGGTCGCACCGCAAGTGGCGGTGGAGGTACGCGTATCAGCGAGGACGCCGGATCTCCTTCTCGTGGAATGGCTTGGGCGGTTGCTCAGCGAGAAGGACTTAAGTGGCCTTATCTTCTCGCAGTTCTCGGCGACAATACGACAGAGAGGTGCGGAGGTCGCACTCGTCGGGTCCGCAAGAGGGGAAGCGTTCGACGCGTCGCGTCACGAGGCGAAGACCGAGGTGAAGGGAGTGACCTACGCCGGGCTGCGCGTGTGGGAGGAGGACGAGCGGTTCATGGCCCAGTGTGTCCTTGATGTGTGAGGAAGTGAGACGAGATGACAGAAGATCTTGAACTGGAGCGGATATCTGAGGCCGAGTGGACCCTTGCTAAGCGCGGCGAGATGCGCGTACCAGGGCGGGTGATCGCAGATGAGGAGACGATCGCTCAGCTCCGCCAGGACACAGCCGAGAAGAGGGAATGGAACGCACTTCAACAATTGCGCGATGTCGCGTGCCTCCCCGGAATCGTCGGCGAGGCCCTTGCCCTCCCCGATGTTCACCCCGGGTACGGATTTCCCATCGGAGGAGTCGCCGCGTTCGATGTGAAAGATGGCGTGGTCGTCGTTGGAGGCGTCGGGTTCGACATCAACTGCGGGGTGCGCCTCCTCGCCACCCCCCTTGATCGCGCTGCGCTTACGTCGCGCGCGGATGACGTGGCGAAGGGCCTGTTTGAAACTGTCCCCGCGGGGATCGGCTCGGAGGGGAACTTGCGTCTGCCGATGAGCGAGATCGATTCGCTGCTGCAACAGGGGGCTTCCTACGTCATCGACCGGGGATACGGGCTTGCGGAGGAGATCGAGTTCATCGAGGAGAACGGGCGGATCGAGGGCGCCGATCCGGACGCCGTGAGTACGATCGCCAAACAGCGCCAGTTTCGCCAGGTGGGAACACTCGGGGCGGGGAATCACTACCTGGAGGTGCAGGAGGTGGCACAGATCCTCGATCCAGAGGCGGCAGCAGCCTACGGTCTTGGCAAAGGACAGATCGTCATCTCTATCCATACCGGGTCGCGCGCCCTCGGCCACCAGATCGGACAGGATTACCTGAAGGTGATGGAGGAAGCGAGCAGGAAGTACGACATACCTATCCGTCAGCGGGAACTGGTCTGCGCGCCGATTACAAGCCCTGAAGGATCGCGTTACTTGAGCGCTATCGCTTGCGGCGCTAACTGCGCATTTGCCAATCGCCAGGTGATCGCGCACCTGGTTCGTTCTGTCCTGCACCGGGTATTTGGCATGTCTCCCTCCAGCGTACGCACGGTCTACGACATCGGGCACAACAACGCCAAGTTCGAGGAGCACACGATCGATGGAGAGGTGCGGCGTCTGCTCGTCCATCGCAAGGGGTCGACGCGCGCCTTCGGTCCGCACTGCGCCGAGTCTCCTGCCGCCTACCGTGATGTCGGCCACCCCACGCTCGTGGGAGGGACGATGGGAACCGCTTCCTACGTGATGCGCGGAACCGAGCTTGGCATGACAAAGGCGTTTGGAAGCGGCATCCACGGCGCGGGGCGCTACTTGTCAAGAAAGAAGGCTGCCAAGAAGTACTGGGGAGAGGAGATCAAAAGCGATCTAGCCACACGAGGGATTATCCTAAGGGCTCACAGCACACGCGGGATCGCCGAGGAGGCGCCGGGTGCCTACAAGGACGTGGAGCGTGTGGTGGAGGCAGCAACACGGTCGGGGATCAGCAGGCCGGTGGCAAGACTGGTTCCGATCATTGTGATCAAGGG
>CAZRQM010000032.1:0-2081 GCA_964602385.1 uncultured Thermotogae bacterium
GCGCCCTCGAAAATGGCCTTATCCACTGCCGGTCTAAAGTCCCCGCTCTTTTCCGCCTCCTCGGTGAGGATATCCAGATGCTTTTCTGATATGGCCGCTAACGGAGTTTCATACAAGTACTGACTAAGAAAACCATATAATTTGGCGTCAGCTCCGCACAAGCCCTCCAACAAACTTTTCTCTTTCTCCTCTATCTTCTCCTCTTTCTTTTTCCGCATGGTTCAGCCTCCTTGCTCTGTTGTTCTTACCTGGCTAATCATATGCTGATTAAGCTCTTAACCAAGATTTCCCATTTGGCATGGTCTCATGCCTCAGCCTTCCTCCTTCTGCTCTTCGAAAACAGTGTAGCACATCTTCGTGCTCTGCGACTACTGCGACCCTTGCTTACGGAGTCTCTTTAGGCTGCTCTGTGACGCGGTACCCCGCTGGGTGTGGTTTTCGGAAGATCGCTTTCACAAGGCAGGCGCAGAAAGACGCGCAGAAATTAGCGGCTGCAGGGCTGGAACCCGGGGTGGAGCAGATGCTCAAATTGCTGTAGACATCTCCCTTCCAAGACCCACCACCGTTCGAGAAGCTTGTTGGAGACTTGCTGGAACGCATTTGCAATGAATCAGCATACAGCATCTCCTTGTCTATTAGGTCCTCAAGAAAGAAGGAATTGTGAAGGCCGATGTACATTTAGCTGTAACGTAGCTGTTCAAGTGCCGTTACGTCAGAATCCGCGCATAACGCGCCCGCTGTCCAACTTGTTCAAACCCTAGCCGCGTGTAGATCCGTGCAGCGCCGGGGTTGTTCACGTTGACGTCGAGTAGCACGTGATCACCGCCCGCTGCCCGGAAGCGTCTCAATACCTCAATCATGAGCGCCAATCCGATACCCCGCGTGCGCCATTCCGGTCGGACTCCAATCTGAATAATGCACCTGTCCGCGCAGACAATGAACCCGACCGGCATGTCATCGTGATAGGCCAGTAATGACAGCTCCGGACGAAAATCGTCGTCGTCCGCTCCCAACCAGGCTATCCATTCCTCTTCGCTCCAGTCTGGGTAGCCAGGCCGCTCCCGGAAGGCTGCTTGATAGACAGCGAAGAATTCCCCAGCCAACGCAGGTACCCATGTTGCGAACCTCACACCAGACGGGATCAGAACATCCGGGAGGGAGGCATCGAGATCGCGTCGCATCACATCCTCTGCAAACTGCTGCGTGAACCCGCGCCGCTCGAAGAGGTGCACCGCCCCTGCGCTGAGTGACTCGGTGGTAAGTAGAAGAACGTGCGGCCGATCTGGAGGACTGGTAGAGAGGAGCCTGCTGGCCTCAGTGATACTCCACCTGAGCAAGACATTGCCAAGTCCACGCCCGCGGTAAGCCGGATGGACCTGGCCCACGCTGGTTGCCCGGTACTCTTCTGGCGTATGAGTCGGCTGAACTGCCGCGGACGCGATCAGCCGCCCGTCCACTTTGAAAGCACCGATGGATGCCCCCGGCAAGGCGGGCAGATAGTGCTCCTGGATGTAGATATCCGTGGCGCCCAGTGGGAGACCCCCATCCGCTTCCAGGCACATGGTCGCAAGCGCAGTAATCGCCGCGATATCAGTGGGTTTGAGTGAACGCCATGAAAGCCCGGGAACTGTTGGTATAGTCGTATTCTCGTCTGGAGAATTCATGTTGCCGCTCCGTAGCACGTGTTGTCTGACCTGCCTCCGACGTTCGGTCGACCTTTGGGGTCAGTGTAACCGATCACGTCTGAGAAGAGTGTCAATGGTCTCCGTTATTCGTGTTTTGCCGACTACCAGAAAGACAAACACGCCCGAAGGGACTTGTAACCCAGGCTACCCTTTCGGGTAGCTTGCGAGTTCGCTACTGCGAACTCCTGGCGGGTCATCGCACTCCAGACGAGTGTCACAAAAGCGAGGCCAAGCCAATCGTTAGGCCTGGTCACACTCTTGCGAATACGCCCGAAGAGACTCATGAATCCGGCAACTCAATGTGCCATTGAGTTGCTTGCCCCCGGTTCCGAAGACCGGTGTCTATCCGGGTACCAATGCAGAGCTCGCCTTCGCGACGTGCCGTGGTAGGTGCCA
>CAZRQM010000032.1:2181-10415 GCA_964602385.1 uncultured Thermotogae bacterium
TCTATCCGGGTACCAATGCAGAGCTCGCCTTCGCGACGTGCCGTGGTAGGTGCCAAGACAAGCCTACTCTTCATTAATCTGCGACAAGTTCGACCCCAAGCTGTCTGGTGGCAGCCATCAGATCAGAGTTGTTTGCCGCATCTCCTTCCTTGGTTGCGCTGCCATGCACCATCCGCATCCAGCTTGCCTTCCGGGCGAATGTGTCATGGAAACAACGCATAGCGGTTGCTGCGCCGGATGAAAACTGATCCGATCCGCCGTACACAACGATAAACCCAAATCGTTTCCCTTTGAGGGCGTTTCCTTCGTGGCTTCCCAGTGCATAAAGCCGATCGATGAGGAGTTTCGTCTGGGCGGTCATGTTATAGCTGTAGATGGGCGTAGCTATCAGAATTGCGTCTGCCGCACGCAACTTGGCGTAGAGAGGCACCATATCGTCCTCGATAATGCACGGTGCATCGACGCTTTCCCGACACACGCCGCATCCCGCACACGGCGAGATTGCCAGATCGCTCAGAAATACCTGCTCAACAGCCGCCCCGGCGCCGAGTGCGGCAAGTCTAGCCGTCTCTGCAAGAAGCGCGCTGTTACCCTCCTTCCGTGCACTGCCGATCAGACTAAGCATGTTTCTCATTGCTTCTTGATCCCTCCCAGACTCCGTTCGTGATCACAGCTAGCGGCTATCAATCCGCACGTCCAGGCCGTAGCGCTTGCCGAGATCGACAAAGCGAGCCAATTCGCGGTGCTGCACCTGCTCGATCCCACGCAGCTGGTACGACCTTCCCAGCCCGTCGTACTTCGCCATTCCTAATCTGTGATAGGGCATGAGCTCCACCCGCACGACGCCCTTCACTTCGGCGAGCCACGAGAACATATCTTTCAACGTATCTTCGTCGCCATTGTATCCAGGGACGAATGGGATCCGAACGACGAGTTTCGCATCACGAAGATCCGACGCAATACGCTTCAGGTTCTCCAGAATCAGCTGGTTTGGAACGCCCGTGTGCTCCTGATGACGTGCGCTGTCGGTTTGCTTCAGATCGAAGAAGATCAGATCTAGAAACGGGAGAACCGAGGCGACGGCTTCCCAATCGGCGTAGCCGGAGGTCTCGATCGCAGTGTGAATGCCCATGTCCTTGCACGCGCGGAGCAACTCGCGTGTGAACTGATACTGGAATAGCGGCTCTCCGCCACTGATAGTCACACCACCACCGGAGTTGTCGTAGTAGCGTCGATCGCGTTGGATAACGCGCATTACTTCAGCGACAGCCATCGATTGGCCCAGCATCTCGCGCGCTCCATACACGCAGACGTCGATGCAACGACCACATGCGATGCAAGTGTCCGGATTCGTAACAAACCCGTAGGTCTTATCGGGCTGGATCGCATTTGTCGGGCAGACTTCCACGCACCGGGCGCAACCGACACACAGTGAACGCTGGTACATGATCTCCGGTTCGCTGCGGTGCGATTCCGGATTTGCGCACCAGACGCAGCGCAGCGGACAGCCTTTGAGGAAGACCAGCGAGCGAATGCCAGGGCCATCACCTGTGGCGAACCGCTTTATGTCAAACACCGTTCCCCTGAGTATTTCGTCGATTGCAGCGTGCTTTGATTCTGTCATGATTGGCTCGTAATCGCCTAGCCTTCCCCGAACTCAGCTCGCCGGATGATATCCTCCTGCAGCTCCGCATTCAGCGGAGCGAAGAATGCGCTATACCCGGCGACGCGCACCATCAGGTCGCGGTACTGCTCGGGATGAGCCTGGGCATCGCGAAGCGTGTCGGTCCCGACCACGTTGAACTGAATATGGTACTGGTTGTTTTCAAACAACGTCTTGATAAGTCCATTTACGCGCCTCCTACCCTCACGTGTCTTCAACATCTCGGGGGTTAGGCGGACGTTGAAGATTGCCCCTCGTGAGAACCAGATGCTCGGAAGCTTGCTCACCGAGTTTATGCAGGCCGTGGCGCCGTTTCGCTCAGCGCCAGTTGCGGGGGAGATGCCATTGTTCAAGGGCTCACCAGCCCTTCTTCCGTCCGGGAGCGCTTCAACGAGCTTCCCCATAGCGACGTTGGCGGTGACTGAGCTCTGGCAGTACGAGTAGGTCCCGATCTTCGGGCCCTGGCCGTAGCGTGAGTTGACAAACTCATTCTGGTAGGAAGAGCCGATGAAGTCGGTGACAGCGATCGTCCACTTGTCGGCACGGTCGTCATCGTTGCCGAACTTTGGTGCCTTGTTGAGCAGCATCTGACGGATCTCTTCTCCGGTTGGGCTTGTCGATGCATCTTCGAAATTCGTTTCGAGGGCGTGCTTCAGTTGCTTGCCGGTGATCCACTTATCCACAAACACGGCCGTCTCTATCCCCGCGAGCGCGTCGCCGGCGGTCATCGATCCGACGGAAGGTCCTCCATCCGTCGAGTAGATTGAGCCGCCCTCAATTAGCGACTTGCCACGTCCGATGCAGTCCTCTATCAATGACGAGCGAAATGCATTGATATCATGCAACTTATGGATCTCGTCGTTGATGTGTTCGATCACTACCTGCTGCTCCATGAAGAAATGTAGCTGCTTTCTGTATGCCTCCCAGACTTCCTGCATGCTCTCGAATGTGGACAGGTCACCGTCGCCAGGAAGGAGCGTTACACCGGTGCTTGGGTCGGTGCCGTTGTTCAAGGCGATTTCGAGGATCTTTGCTTCGTTCAAGCGGGGGCCCTTGCAGGCGAAGTCCCACTTCCCCGGGATTGATGACTCGATGCAGCCAACGGGGGCCCAGTTCCATAGGTCGCTCTGATCAACGCCAAGTGCCTTGAGCATTCGCATCACGCCCGGATCATTGTAGAACGCGGGCTGGCCCCCAGAGTGCGTCTGGACGACCTCGAGAGCGCGATCCATAAGTTGATCTGATGTGCGCTCGCACCACTTGAGTGATACAGATGGCTTTGGCAGGCGAATATTCTCTGTCGCGTCGAGGACGACATAGGTCAGATCATTGGATGCGTCCTTCCCGTCCTCTGTCTGCCCACCTATCGCAAGATTTATCGCCATGTGATAGCCGGGGAAGAACTTGGCGCCCTCCCACGACCGGAATATGTTCATCTCGTTGACCTTAATGAAGAAACTCTCGACCAGCTCCAGTGCGTGCTCCCGTGAGATCATGCCAGTCGCAACATCCTGCTCGTAATACGGCCACAGGTATTGGTCGAACCGGCCAAACGAGATGGCGATTCCGTTCGTCTCAATCTGAATGCAGCAGTGGATAAACCAGATCGCCTGCAATGCCTCCCAGAACGTGGTTGGCGGGTTCTCGGGTACACGGCGGCAGTTCCGGGCCATTGTCTCCAGTTCGGCCTTTCGAGCTGGATTGGTCTCCCCCTTGGCTCGATCGTCTAGCTCATCGGCGAAGCGGTGCGCGAAGTCTATTACTGCCTGGTTTCCAATGATAGCTGCCTCAAGGAACCACTTCTGGTTCGCGGCACCCGGCTTGGTCAGGTCGAGTGTAGAGAGCCGCTCCTTGGCACGCGCGATCAGCCCGCTTAGCCCCTGTTTGAGGATCGTTTCGTAGTTAGGAAGAACGTTCCCAAATCCATTCTGTGTCACCCAGTCGTCGTCGATCGCTGCAATGTCCCATGCGTGTCGTGCTGCATCGGGAATCAGGCTGCGGACAGTCTTGTAGACAGTCTTGCCTCGCCAGTAATCGATTGTCTCGAGGATGTCGTGCTTCGTATCTTCGTCGTAGTTGTAGACATCGTTGGGCCTCTCCCATGTATGGTAGGGATCGCCCTCGAATTCCTTGATAATCCACTCGACTGAATACTCGGGGAACACCGGCGCGGCGCGCGGCTTGCTTGCCTGGTTCCCAACGATCAATTCGCCATCCCGTATATAGATGCTCATTTGCGCGAGTACTTGGGCGAACGCCTTGGCGCGTCTTAAGACGATGGGTTGGCCCTCGCTCGCCTTCATCGCCTCGGTAAAGATTCGTGCCCGTTCAGGGCAGATGACGGGAACTGTGTCGAGCAGCTCGTTTCGTAGACGCTCAGTTCTAAGACTCATGGTACGATTCCTCCTTGTCCGCATTCGCCTTCACTATGAGTAGGCTGGCACATTGTTCATTGTACCTGCTACACGCGTTCTTTCATGCACTCAGTCTCGTTGACGTGTCGCGGAGAATCCTGCACTAAACCCGCCTCACCCATCTAGCCTGGCTCGGTCTCCACACCGCCGCAATCTGCCGCCTTTGTGGAGTGGGCACTCAGAATGATCGCTGCGGCGCGACGCGACGCTTGTGCGCAAACGCCGGCGCAGGCCATGGGACCGCCTGCTTCCTGCCATTCCGCATCTTTGCTCGGATTGTCGTGGCACCATCCCATCACGGCCTTCTGGATATCGAAGCAGCACGTGCTTCCAAAGGTCTCATGGATCCATTCCACGAACTCCTTTGCCCTTGCGTTGGCGGATTCGTACGAGGCGACGTCTCGGAAGTCCTCGGATCCAAGGGCCTCTCCAATGGCGATCAGGCCACCCAGCACCGCTCCGCACGTCTGGCCAGTGCCACAGATGCCGCCCGCAAGAACCGAGCTCGCCCTCAACGTTGCTGGTTCCTCCTTGCGCAAGTGTGTCTGAATTGCCCAGAGGGTTGACCTACAGCAATTGCCGTACGCATCAAGGTTCTCAAAGGCCTGTGCGGCGATCGCATCCAAGATCTTCTCGGGGCTCGCCTGCGCCAGAGTCTTGTCGGCCTTTGGCGTTGGCATCCACCGTTGTTCCAGTCCAGCCTTGGTATGGTCCATATCTCGCCCTCCTGTCAGGCGGTGGCTTCTCCGGAGGCCACATCTTTCGTGTCAGCGGCTTCTGCGTAGTTTCGGACGATGTCCACTAGCGCCTGTGCTCTGCGCGTGATCGTGTCGTAGTCCCCTTCTTGAATCGCCTTCTTGTTTACCAACCAAGAGCCGGCGCCGACAACATCTGCTCCGGCCTTGAGGAGATCATGAATTGTGTCGCTATTCACACCTCCAGTTGGCATCAATCGCAAGAACGGCATAGGCGCCTTCAGATCGGACACGAATTTCGCTCCAACGCGGGCGGCTGGGAATACTTTTACGAGTGGAGCACCGCCGACCCAAGCTGCGTAGGCCTCACTGGGCGTGAATGTGCCGGGAGAAAAAAGGATATCCCGCTTCAAGGCATACTCAAGAACGCGCGGATCGAGAATCGGAGCAACCTGGAACGCCGCTCCTGCATCAACGCACGCATCAACATCTTCTCTCGTCAAGACGCTTCCTGCACCGACCAGAAGATCAGGGAACGCCTCTCGCATTGTGCGTATCACCCTCAGTGCGCCAGGGGTTGTCATTGTGATCTCTACGATTGAGATGCCTCCCTCTCGAAGGGCACCTGCGACATCAAGACATGCCGCCGGGTCGTCGAGCCTGACAACCGCGACAATACGTTCCTGAAGCATCCTGTCCAATGTTTTCTGCATATGTGTCTTCTCCATTCACTCACATCTCCTTCCGAGCGTTCGTGCAGCACATCGCCTCATCGCAGCCTTGGATGCCGGGCCGAGCTCCCGCAAGTTCATCGGGAAGCGCGCCGATGTCCTCGACAACATAGGTCGGACATAGATCGTCCGCGCGTGCATCAGTGGAGCCAGAAACCCCCGTGAGCACAAGGGCGGAGTCGGCACCAACCGCACGAGCCGCGGCGATGTCCGTCCGTAGGTTATCTCCCACGAAGAGGCAGGTCGAGGGATCTACTATGCCCCATCGGCGCAGCGCAGACTGCACGGCACGTGGATCCGGTTTTCCGCAGAATCTCACTGGCTCATACCCCATTCCTCGGAATATTCCTACATATGCACCGGCGGCGGGCCGTTGCCCATCAGGTGCTGGATATGTCGGATCAGAGTTTGTCGCCACAAGCTGAGCGCCTTCAAGAAGAGATCGGAGAGCAATCACCATTTTGTCTCGAGTCAATCCCCGATCCACGCCAATCACGACGAAATCCGCGGTACCACCTTCGACGATGCGGAAATGGCTAGATTTCAGTGCTTGAGCCAGTTCATCAGAGGCCCGAACAAGAACTCGAGCACCGGGCTGGGTCTCCTCGAGGAACTTGACGACAAGGTCGGCGGAGCTAATGAGTTCCTCTGCAGCGACTTCGAATCCCATCGCATTCAGGCGGGTGGCAAGTGAGGCGCCTGTTCGCTCGCCGTTATTGGACAAGAAGCGACAAGTGAAATGCTCCTGAAGGACCGCAATGGCTTCAGGGGCACCAGGAATAACCTTATCCCCAACAAACAGCGTACCATCGAGATCGAAGATGATAGTCTCATAGCGTGGCAGCTTTTGTGGCATACTCGTCACATCCGTCTCACCACGTCGGGATTCAACACGTTCGGCGGGCAGCTCCCCGCGAAGACCTGGCAGACTGTCTCGGCACATGTCTCATCCATACATTTCATCGCTTCTAGCGTGTAGGCACCGACATGTGGCGTAGCCAGAACGTTGGGGATTGAAATGAGTGGGCTCTCCTGAGGCGGCTCTGTTGAGAATACGTCGATCCCTGCACCCGCGATCCCATTGGATTTCAGGTGTTCAGCTAGGGCTGCCTCGTCCACAAGCTCGCCACGCGCAATGTTTATCAGGAGTGCGGTCTCTTTCATTCGACCTAACTCGGTGCGTCCTATGAGGCCACGAGTGTCATTCAATAGTGGCACATGTAGCGTTACGATGTCGGCTGTCGTGAGAAGTTCGTCCAAGGGCACGTAGAGAAAACCATTCTCCTTGGCAAACGCCGCATCTTGATACACATCATAGGCAAGGATCTTGCTGCCGAATGCAGTCAGTCGTTTGATGACCTCTCTACCAATCCTTCCTGTTCCGACGACCCCCACGGTTTGATGTCCCAGTTCCCGCCCAATGAAACGGCTCCATTCCCCTTTTCTAGTAGAAGTAGCGGCTTGGACAATGTGCCGAAGAAGCGAGAGCATGAGACCAATCGTAAGCTCAGCCACGGCCTCGCTGTTTGTGTTTGGCGCATTTGCCACCACAATTCCGCGTTCTGATGCAGCGCCGAGGTCGATGTTGTCGACCCCGACGCCATGTTTTTGAACCATCTTCAAGCGATCGCTTGCGAACAGAACCGCGCGTGGTATCGGTTCAGCTCCTGTTATCAGTACGTCCGGATTCACCTGGGATACAATCTGGGCCAGCTTCGACTCATTAAGAGGTCGCGCCTCTTCCGCCACGCGGATGACTTCGAACCCATGATCCTCTAGAATGGCTCTGCCTACGGGCAGGACCATCGCGAATGTCCGAGAACTGACAAGTGCTTTGTGTCGCAAGAAGTCCTCCTTCCCTACAGGGAGACGCCCAAAGCCCTGAAGTCTCCCATCGCCTTGGCAACGAGCGCCTTGTCGGGGAAGACGAATGGGAGCCGTGGGTATCCGGCGTTGACGCCCTGCTCGCGCAGGACAGCCTGAATCATCGGCAGCGTGGGGGCATAGTGCATGATGTCTCGCATCCTGAACACTTTGGCCTGAAGGGCGGGCGCCTTAGCAAGATCACCAGCCTTCACTGCATTGAAGAGATCAACTACCGGTTCAGGGATAGCGTTTGATACTCCAGAGATAGCCGCATGGGCGCCTGCAAGCACGGCGGGGAGTATCAGGGCTTCCGTACCAATAATCGGGATGAATCCTTCCTTCTTCACGCTTTGCAGGAAGCCGTAGAAGGTAACGATATCGAAGCTCGAGTCCTTTACCCCACTAACACCCATTTCCGCAAGACGAGCAAGAAGGCTTCCCGATACGGATACGCCGGTCGCCTTCGGATTATTGTAGATAAAGACCGGGATCGAGACCGCGTCGAGCATTGCCTCAAACTGTCGCTCAACGGCTTCATCATCGAAGCCGTAGTAGATCGGTGGTACAGCGGCGACGGCATATGCGCCGGCGCTCTGCGCGTGCTTCGCCAGATCTACGACGGACCGCGTCGAGCAGCTTCCCACATGGATGATCACGGGAATGCGGCCGTTCACTTCGTCGATAACGACCTCGGCTACCTGCTTCCTCTCTTCGACCGACATCATCGGCCCGGATCCATAGGTTCCACACGGATAGAATCCCTGAACCTTATCAACTAAGAAGCTAACGATCTCCTTTTGCGCTACGGGGTCGAATGTCCCTTTCTTGTCGAACGCCGTAAGTAGAGGAGGGATGACCCCCGTAA
>CAZRQM010000033.1:0-10320 GCA_964602385.1 uncultured Thermotogae bacterium
TCCGTGTGTTGTGCGAGGTAATCGGTGGCGATGGCCTGAGCATCGATGGTGTCTCCCTCTACGGATTGCAGTTTCAGACCACATTCCCGGGCGGCGTGAGCGTCCGTGACGACACCGCATTCGCCGAGGAGAAGAACGCCTCCCTCACCGGATACTCCGAGTATTTTGAGCGCTTCAGCCTCTCAGGGCCGACCGAGTCCTGCTGTGGAGCCCCGGGTAGCTGGGACATTCGCACGTATTTCCAGTGCACGAGCACCACGCTCTTCGACTGGGGAATGACATCGATCAGCGCCACGGAAGTTCTAAGCGATAACGTCCGCTTCTCGTTCGGCTTCGACTTCCGTGCCACCGCGCCCATCTGGCAGATAACCATCGGATGGCAGGTCAACTGGTAGTAACGCGCCATGTTTCTGTGGCGTAAGAGGATAGAGCCAAGGCCTCGGCAAGTTCGAGCCCTTGGCTCTGCCTCTTCTCTAGGCTATGAGAGGCACTGCATTGTCACAAAGGCGCTTAGCATTCCGACGGAAAGACCATCGCACACAAGGTGTGCCGCTGCACAAGAAGGAGCATTCCAACTGCGTTCCGTGGCGTCGCAACCCTGCCCCATAGGCAGGCCGACTCCGGCATTCTCGAAGAGATCATCCTCACGCTCGTTCGCTCCGTCTCATAATCCATTACCTACTCCCCTTGCCTTGCTCCTGTCCCATCACTCATCACGCATCACGTGTCACTGTATTCTTCACTTCTCTGTGCAAGGCACAAGCCTCTCCTCACGCCCGCTCGCTTCGCTCGCTCAAGCCGCGGAGACCTCGGAGAAGACATTAGCGATCAGCAGTCAGCTTTCAGCAATTACGTTGCCGCATCGACCTCCCTCGCTCGGTCTCGTCACCCATCACCCATCACGCATTACCGCCTCCACCCCAACAAAGAAGCCCCAGCCGACAACCAGTCGGCCAGGGCTCCGCGCGCCTTCTTTAGAACTGCGTCATGGAAGGACTTCAATCGGTACGAGCACTGTCTTGCCTGCTCCGTATACAACCCATACGTTGTACCGACCAGGCAAGAGCTTCGCTGTATCGATCCCCAGCCAGTAGACGCCGTTCGTGTAGCGCCCGGAGAATGTGAACCCGGCTCCTTGTTCAGCCGCGGCTCCGGCACCGCCAGCCGCTTCCGCTTCTGCAAGCTCAGGCTGAGTCACACGCACCCATGGCCATCCATAGGCACGACGTTCCTCTTGTGTTACCTCCAAGCCTACCTCCAGACGCGCTCCGGCGCGAGTCTCTGTTGGCTGTATATCGGCTGAGAGGGCAAGTTCCTCGAGAACCGTTGAGTCCACTGCCAGGATGTAGTAGCTTCCATCTTTCTTCTCGGGCTCAGCGAGAACAAACCAAGATATATCGTCCGTATCGCGTTTGAGGAAGCGGACTGAGGACATTGGCTCCTGGGTAGCAAGCTCGCCATCTCCCGCACCGGCTATCTCCAAGACTTCCACTGTCACCGTGGCCTCGTTCGATATGGCATCTTGGTCGTCTTCCACTGTGTAGGTGAACTGGTCCGTGCCCACTAACCCGTCGACTGAGGTGTAAGTAATCGTCCCATCTCGGTTGACCGTAGCGGTTCCGCTCTCCGGCTCTGACAGCGTAGTGACGGTTCCTGGAATAAGGCTACCGTCAGGGTCGGTATCGTTGATGAGGACCGCTATGCTAACCGGAACCCCCGCCTCCGTCGTCGCGAGGTCGTCCTCGGCAATCGGAGGATCGTTCACCTCAACAACCGTTACCACGACCGTTGCGACATTTGAAGTAGCCCCCTTGTTGTCATCTACGGTGTAGGTAAAGAGGTCAATCCCGCTGAAGTCGGGGGCGGGTGAGTAGGTAATCGTTCCATCCCTGGCAACCTGCACCGTGCCGCTCTCCGGGGCATCGTTGATCTTTATCATGGTTGGGTCGATCGTGCCATCAGGGTCGTCATCGTTGAGGGTTACCTCAATGGGGAGAGGGGTATCTTCGTCCGTGAGGACCAGGTCATCATTGGCGATTGGCAGGTCGTTCACCGATCCAACTGTGATCGTCACCGTGGCCACGTTTGAGGTGGCCCCGTCGCTGTCCTGGACCGTGTAGGTGTAGATGTCGCTACCATTGAAGTTCGCATTCGGTGTGTAGGTTACGGTGCCATCACCGTTGTTGAGGATCGAACCGTTGCTCGGCCCACTGGCAATCGCCACCGTGCTTGACACAACCGTGCCATCTACGTCGGTGTCGTTCGCGACAACATTCGTGCTCACAGGCGTATCTTCCGGCATTGTATCGCTGTCATCGTTTGCCACCGGTGGGTCGTTCACTACGCCTACGTTGATCGTGACTATCGCTACGTTGGAGGCTGCCGTGCCGTCGTCGGCGTGGTAGGTGAAGGTGTCGGTCCCGTTGAAGTTCCGGTTGGGGGTGTAGCTGAACGAGCCATCACTATTCAGGGTCAGCGTGCCGTTGCTCGTGGTGGTATCCAGCACCGCGGTTAGGCCGTCGCCATCCACATCGCTGTCGTTTGCGAGCACACCGGGAGCGGCGATGTTAAGCTGGGTATCCTCGTTCGTGCTGTAGGCGTCATCCTGGGTCACCGGAGCGTCGTTAACGGCGTTGACGGTGAAGGTTGCCGGATCACTATCGGAGAGGGATCCAGAATCGGTTGCGGTAAAGGTAATCGTCTCACAGCCATTCCAGTCGATATTGGGTATGCTGATCGTGGCCACATGGTTGCCATTGATGCTGACCGTCAGCTCAGTATTACCACTGGAGCTCCAGGTCATCTCGGCGTCGGTGTTGTCAACATCCGTGACATAGGCATCGAGGTCGATCGCTGTAAAAGTATTGCCCTCGTCAATCGTCTGGTTAGGGATATCGCTCACCACTGGAGCGTCGTTCATGGCGTTGACGGTGAAGGTTGCCGGATCACTATCGGAGAGGGATCCAGGGTCGGTTGCGGTAAATGTGATCGTCTCACAGCCATTCCAGTCGACATTGGGTATGCCGATCGTGGCCACATGGTTGCCATTGATGCTGACCGTCAGCTCAGTATTACCGCTGTAGGTCCAAGTCATCTCGGCGTCGGTGTCGTCCGGATCTTCCACGTAATCGTCCAGATCAAAGGTCGTGAAGCTCTGCCCCTCGGCGATGGTTTGGTCGGGAATGTCCCCCACGACCGGCGGCTGATTGGGGGTGTAGTAGACTCTGACCGGAACCCAGTCTAAGAAGAAATCCCTATCGTTCTTATCTGAGCTACAAGTTAGCCTAACGACGAAGTTGTCGTTTATTTGAGCCACGGTCCAGCCATGTCCCCAGTCATCAGCAAGCTCCCCAAGGATGGTTGTGTGCTCGCTCTTAGTCTTGGTCGAATCTGTCTTGGCCGTGGTCCAGCTCGATCCTCCATCCCAAGATAGCTCCACGCCCATGCTGCTGGTACCGGTTTCATCGTCCAGATACCAGTCCAGCCGCACCGCGATGCCGTTGATGGTAGCATTCGCTGGGATGCTGAAGCCGTAGCTGTAGTAGCGGTGGCGGTCACCTTGCCCATCTCTGTTTTCAGTTACGCCAGGGCCATCAGCATAGGCATCTGCAGGGTTTCTTTCAAATCCGTCGCCGTCTCCACCTGTATCGGCGGCATCTGACGAGGGATTCTTCCAACCCGTGTCCGCCGCCAGGGCTCCACCAACGCCTACAAGAACGATCGCCAGCGCCACAATGAATGCAACAGTCGGTCTAATCTTCTTTGTTTCCTTCTTAAGCAACATCCTGACCCCTCCAAGCCTAACGCCAGAAGTTCACCAACAGCGCCTGGTTGTCCTCATCAACTGTAATCGTCATGCTCATGGAGAGGAAGACGAATGGCACTACAAGTACTTGCTTGCGAGTGTGATTGAAGACACCGGTGACTCTGAACGGTTTCGCGAATGGCTTTGCCACGGTCACCTCCTCTGCGTCAAGTACCTGCTTCCATTGCTGGCGGCCCAGCGACCTCGTGAGGTCTGCGGCTTTGCGTCCTACCCTCGCAGGTAGTTTGCCCTTTTCAGCCTCTTCCTTTTACAAGGAAGCTTGGCGCTCATAGAGCGCCTGATCCTTATGTCTCCCTGTGCCGTCCTTGAATGATCAACGCTCGGTCGACGGCTTCTTTATCAACCAGTTCCTGCTCCAGAAGGATGTCACCTAACAGCTTCTCGGCGAATTTCCTCTTCTGAAGATCGAGCCCCTTTGCCAGATCACCATGAGAAAGCGCACCAAGATCCATCAGAATCTCTCCGAGCCGCTTCTCCCTTTCGAAATGTTCCCTCAAGATAGATACAAGCACCGCGCTACGACTCCTGCGCTCGCGTCTACCCTTTGCGTCTACTTACTCCATCAACTAAGCATCTACCTCGCTGTAGTAGATCGTTGTCTGCATCGCACATCTCCTTTCCTCATCTTTTCCCATAAAAATAACAAGCCGGGTTGCCAGAAAAAACTGGCAACCCGGCTACCTTGATAAATCAATTCTTAAGGCCCGTGGCTTTGCGTAATTGCCTTATAGCAATCTTGCCTTTTTCATAACTATCTCATAACTGTCACCATTATAGCGGGATGGCATGTACTTGTCAAGTCATTTCGTGTACATTCTTACGTGAGGCAACACGGTCTTACAGAAACCTTGCAACTGATCTCGTTTTGCAGACTTCGAAGCCTAGCACTTGTGTGTGCAATAGTCTGTAACAAACATCACGGTCGTGGAAAGCTCTCAGCAGTCAGCTATCAGCTATCAGCGTACAGCACGAATCACGAATGGGACAGCTCATCCCAGCGTTTTAAACCTGCCCTCGGCAAGGTCAAGGATAGAACCAGCTACAAAGCGCGGGGCGGGTGCGCCCACACTGATCATCTCTCTTCGGGTAACCCCGGTTAGGACGAGGGCGCTATCGAGGCCTGCCTCACGCGCTCCAAAAATGTCCGTCTCTAACCGATCTCCGATCATCAGCGCTTCTTCCGGCTTGCATTCCGCCCTCTCAAGCGCTACTTGAAATGCGATCGCTGATGGCTTGCCGACGACGGCATCAGGAGAGAATCCCATCCCCTTGAACGCTCCGATCATCGCCCCTGCGCCAGGCTGTGGTCCGTTAGGAGTGGGAAACGTCGCATCATCGTTGGTCGCGAGTAGCCTTGCGCCCGCCAAGAGGGCGCGCAATCCCTGCGCCAGGCGAGCATAGTCGAGATTTCGATCCATCCCCGCGACGACCCAGTCTGCATCACGTGGAGGTACAAGCTCGTGCCCAGCCGCCTGCAATTCCTCATCCAATCCCTCCTCTCCCAATGTCCACACGTGCACCGATCCGTAGAGCTCGCGTAGGTATTCCGCAGCGATGAACGCACTGGTGACGACATCACCTGCACCAATCGGGAAGCCTGCATCTTGCAGATTTCGCGCTACTTGCTCACGACTGCGCGTCGAGTTGTTCGTGAGGAGAAGCACCTGCCCCATCTTCTGCAGCTTCAATACCCCCTCAATTGCTCCGGGGATAGTCTCACCGCCGCGCACGAGGACACCATCGACGTCAAGGAGAAAGACACGGTAGGATTGAAGCTTTTCGTTTTCCATGTGCCAATGGTACGCAAGAAGTGCCTGCATCTGCACCTAGACGTCCCTTATCGTTTTGAGTGGGTGATTGAGAACATGGCACGTAACAAAGCCCCTCTCTCAAAGGCCTGTCTGCCTCGCCGGCACAGACAAGCCGCGAAGGAAGGGATGTGAAGACAAACATAGCAGAAAGGCAGTTCTTGGCGATCTTGGCCCTGCCTGTGCGTGTCAGCACGCAGGCAGGCCTTGAGCGATCGTAGTGAGCGGGCGTGAGGGAAAGCCTCTATCTCGGGCAAAGGCCTGTCTGCTACGGAGCACAGACAGGGCAAAGGACGCAAAGGGAAGCGAAAAGAGGGAAAAGAGAAAATGGAAAGGGCAATTCTTGGTGGCTTTGGCCCTGCCTGTGTGTGTCCGCACACAGGCAGGGCTTGAGCGAGTGGTCACGAGCGGGCGAGAGGACGCTGTTCTATCATTTGCGGCTAAGAGGTCCTTACCCACTCTAAACAGCAAAGAGCCCACCTAGAAGAAAGCGAGCAGCAAGAAAGTCACAAAGAACATAGAGAGGATTGTGAGAATTGCCTCTTCAAGACGAAATATCCGCTGGGGTAGACGCGTGTAGTGCCTACGAAGAACGTGATGCGCAAGGAGCCCCGCAGCGATGATGGCTATACTCTCGCCTGCATGCAGGAGACTGAGAGATGAGAGGACCTGAATTCGCCCATCAAACAGGAAGGACAGCGGGAGGAACGCGATGATCGATAATGCTAGGATGCCGTACGAAATGGTCTTTGCCCCCTCATCGGAACCCCCGCGCCATGGATCAAGAAGCGGAACAAGCTTGGAGAAGGAGATCACTGTCCCCAGGGATACGAAGACGAGAAGCAGGTGGATGGCAAGGGAATGAGTGGCGGCGCTGAGGAGTCCCTTGGCGCAGAACCCAGCCAGTGGAGGGAGGCCAGCGATCGCCAGCGTGCCGACAAGGAGGGCAATACGCGTCGCACGGGGAATCTTCTCCCTCCGAGCGACCTGCTGTGGGATAAACGCACTTCCGGTCGTATGCACGACCTGTCCCGCGGCGAGAAAGAGCAGTCCCTTGAACAGGCCGTGGGCGACGGCATAACTGATGCTGCCGGCTATCGCCAGCGGGGTGCCGATCCCGATTCCAATGAGCAGATAGCCAATTTGTGAGAGGGTGGAAAAGGCTAGCAGCCGCTTCAGCTCGTAGGTGAACATAGCATACACCGCGCCCACAACCCCGGTCAGCCCTCCCATGACGATCAAGGGAAGGGAGATGTCGAGAACCGTCGATAGTCGCAGCAGAACGACGACCCCCATCTTGATCACTAGTCCAGAGAGCAGAGCCGAAACCGCGGGCGAGGCGCTGGCGTGCGCGGCAGGAAGCCACAATGAGAACACAAACACGCCCGCCTTGATTGAGACACCGACAACGAGGAGCGTGGAGGCGGTGATCAACCACATCTGATCGTGCATCCCGATGATTCGCTCGGCGAGGAGTGTGAGATTGAGCGTTCCCGTGTGGTAGTAGATAATCCCCACCCCAAACAGGTACATCGCCATCCCGAGAGCAGCTAGGATCAGGTAATTGAGACTTGCCCATATCTGTTGTGCCTTTCGTTCGTAGCCGACAAGGAGGAAGCTCACCAGTGTCAGAAGCTCGATGATAACGTAGATGTTGAACAGGTCCCTGGCGAACACGAGAGCGAACACCGATGCAAGAAGAAAATGAAGAAGAACGTAGAAGTACGGCCGCAATCGTTCTTTCCACAGGTAGGCAGTCACTGCGATGGCGAGAATGAGCGCAAGGGTGGAGAACGCGAGGCCAATCCTATCGGCGGAAAGCTCGATCCCGAGGTCTCTTCCCCAGCCTCCGAGAACGATGGAGGCCGATGTTCCTCCTGCCACGCGAACCCACAGAGTGCCGATGAGTGAGGCATCAGCAAGAAGCGCGAAGGGAAAGAGTCGACGTGCTCCACGCTGCCAGAGGAGGCTCAGCACGCCGAGCAAGAAGTGGCCGAGGGGAAGGAGGACGATGATCATGACTGCCTCTCCTTTTCAACTTCATGGGCGATCCGCACCGAGTCTGTCGTGTGATAGCGCTCGACGAGGAGCATGACAAAGACGAGAGCCAGCGCGAGGAGAGAAAAATTGATCACGATTGCGGAGATAACAAGCGCCTGGGGGAGAGGATCAACGTAGTTAGCGGCCAATGGTCCGTACAGGATCGGTGCAATCCCGTCCCCTTCCGCGTTGAGTGAGACGAGAAACAGGACACTGCTACTATCGATCAATCCGAGTGCGAGGAGTTTGATCACCAAGTCGCGACGGATGATGAGCGCGAAGATTCCAATCCCAAACAGGACTATGGCAATCATTATACCGTTTATTGATTCCATCAGATTTCCCCTCTGTGGTGTATGAACGAGTAGATGACGACCCAGGTGCCGATGAACACCTTGATCCCGATCAGCACATTGTAGATCGGGATCGTTCCCCCACTGAGCAGCGTGCCTAGCCGGCCCGGTGGGAGCAGATCGCTCAGCGGTGTGTACCCGAAGAGGACAGGAGCGATTCCGAACAGGAGTATCACGAGGAGGAGGCCCCATTCGATCTGCTCGATGATCTGCTCGTGAAACCTCCGTGCTACTACCTCTGCGCCCAGCGCGGCGGCGCACAAGAGGAGCCCTGTTCCTCCGACCGCCCCCCCACTGAACCCTCCGCCGGGAGACAGGTGCCCAAAGACAATGAGATACAGACCGATCATGACTATCGGGCCGAACAGAAGATCGGCGGCTATCCGCACTACCGGTGACTCCGCGATCCTTACCACGCTTGGCTTCTGGCTCTCGTCAGCATTCAGGTAGAAACGGACACCGAGCACAGCGATGGAGAAGACCAGAAGCTCAAACAGGGAATCGTACAGACGGTAGTTGAGATAGATCCCAGTGACCAGGTTCACCGCGCCGGTCTCCGCTGCACCTGCGGCAAGGTATGGATTGTCAGCGCTTCCTCGCGCGCCGTGATAGCCGGATGTCAGAAACAGAAGCATGCAGAAGCCCGACACAAGTAAGATCGCGAAGATCACTATCGCAGTGTGCTTCATGACATATACCTGCCAATTAACCTCTCCATCTCGTTGCTCTTTGTAAGGCGTTCCAAATATGCGTTCAACTGGCTGAGAAGCTCCGGCTGATCCGGAGAGACGAGAAAGCAGTATGAGAACTCGCCTTCGACCCGCTCCACATTGTAGCCCGAAAGGTTGAGGCGGGAGGCAGCAAGGAAGCGGGCTAGATCCAGCGTGGCGGATACCGGCCTGCGCTCGCGAATCGCCTCCAGCGTGTCCTCGAAGTACTCCTCCTCCGTGCGGTGCTTGACATCGCTCATCCTCCCGCCCGAAACGCGGTACAGAGCGGAAGGAAGAAATCCCACTGTGGCCAATTCCGCCTTGTCTCGCACTTCCCCGATAATCCCACCGCCGCCGATGTCTGCTTCTCCGCGGCCCAGGACAGCACTGACGTCATCGCGAGGGACAATGCGCACGACAAGATCGAGGCCGAGTTCACGGGCAAAGCCAGCGAGAATCTCCTCTTCCAGTCCGACAATCTTCCCACCCTCGCGGAAAACGAGCCTTGGCGCCTCATCACAGACGACCACCAATCGGCCTGTCTTGCGGATAGCAAGGACGTAGGTAAACGTAACGAGTGCTGCCCCGATCGCCGTTTCCGTTATCGCCACATCCGGGGCATGGGAGAAGAGGTACGTGGCAGCGAAGACAAGGCTCAGCAGTCCCATTCCGATCACTGCGCTCAGGCGACGCCGCTGCGAGAGAGAGAAGATCGCAAGCACTGGCAGGAGGAGGAGGAGAACGGTACCGGCAGTCATCGTACATCATCTCCGGCGCTGTGTCGCCTGACAAACGCGCTCTTGGCGATACTGTGAGTGATGATCGGATTCGTCAGCAGGAGAAGGAAGAGCAGGAGCCCGAGCTTGAGGTCATCGCTGGAGAAGCCGTTTCGAGCGATCAGTCCGATCAGAATCAGACCAAGACCCGCATTGTCCGATACGCCGCTTGCCTGCAGGCGAGAATAGACGTCACGAAAGCGGAGGATGCCGATCGTTCCTATCACGAGAAAGGCAAGACCAAGCCCGATGAGAACATCACTGATCATCGATGCTCTCCTCCCCGTTCCATGAACCGTGCGAGGATAACCACCCCGAGGAAGCTCAGTGCAGCATAGACAATTGTCGCATCGAGGTAGGCGTGGCGGTCGCTGCTAACGGCGATCAGGGCCAGCAGCACAAAGATGCGGTTACTCGCGGCGTTATATGCCAACAAGCGATCCCAAGGGTGCGGGCCGCGGACCAGGCGGTACAGGACCGCGAGAAGCGACAGCAGGAGCAAGTACTCGGCGATCAATGTTCCTCCCTCCCCGCGAAGATGGGCAGCAGCCTCCGTTCGAGCGACTCCTTGATCGTCTGCCAATCACCCTTACGCCCCCGCGCTCGCAACCAGTGCACATATAGCGTGTCTCCCTCCAGCAGTAGGGAGATCGTTGATGGAGTAAACGTAATCGAGTTCAGAAGGATGAATTGCCCAATGGGGTCTTCGATTCGCACGGGCAGGGCAACGATCCGACCTTCCTCTCTGCCGCTGAGTATGAGCCCACATGTATACAGTGTCGAGGTGATGAACCGCCAAACAAGCAC
>CAZRQM010000034.1:0-4118 GCA_964602385.1 uncultured Thermotogae bacterium
CCAATTGGTCTCTGACCAAGGGTGGGCTAAGATCTTTCGCATCGCTGGTAATTCCTATATGGGCGTGGTAGTAGGCGAAAAAGGGTTCCGTCGACCGCAAGAGAAGAACGCTGTTCTCCTGACTGTGGTTGTCGACAATGTGGAAGAGTGGTACGAACGCCTCCGTGAGACGGAAATCATTCTTCTCACCGAATTGCAGGACAAGCCAGAAATCCAGGTTCGGTGTTTCTTCCTCCAGGATCCCGCGGGTTACGCTATTGAAGTCCAGCAGTTTCTTGACCCAAGGACGGCACAAGAGTTCGATTCACGATGAATGTACTACAGATCGTGTACCCGAGTTTCTTGATAGGCCATCGAACGACTCTTCTGAAGTCGTCATCTGTGTGGTCAGCAAATGATCTCCCGGATTGAGTGACGCAGGAGGGACGATGTTGTATCATTACCCTAATCACTTCTTACGTCGGCAATTGGAGGGAGTCGGTCGAAGCTATCAGCAAACGTCCGCTGATATGCGTTTTTCAGCGGTGTCTGACAAGCTGTACACAAGCAGCAGTCAATTGGAAAGCAATTTGAGATCTAGAACTGTAGAGGTATGGAATGCAACAGCTTCCGATAGTTGTACCATTGAGTTTCCGTGTCATCGCTCACCGCGGGGCATCGGGATACGCCCCCGAGAATACCCTCTCGGCGTTTCTCCTTGCTGAGCGCATGGGTGCAACCGAGGTGGAATTGGACGTTCGGTTCTCCAAAGACAAGAGGCTCGTGATCTGTCACGATGAGACGCTCGATCGCTTCGGGTATCCCGGAGTGAAGGTGGCTGATCTCACCGCAAGGGATCTCCTCTCCCTCGACATGGGATCGTGGTTCTCACCCTACCTTTATCGCGGTGAGAGGATGCTGCAGCTTGATACCATGTTTCACGTATTCGGCGGGCGATTTACATATCACGTGGAGATGAAGGAGGATGCTTCCGCGCTCCCGCAGGCGCTGCTTGAAGTGATCTTGGACCAGCATCTGCAGGAACGGACGATCGTTACCTCGAAGTACTTCCATCTGCTAGAACAAATGCTAAGGCTCAACCCAGACCTGCGTGTCGGCTGGCTAGTTTCCCAGCTCACGCCAGAGAACGTGGATCAAGCTGCTGCATCCGGGTTCTTTCAGATCTGTCCCCGCACGGACGGTGTCGATCGAAAGCGAGTGAGTGCCGCACACAAGAGACTCCCCGAGGTGCGAGCACACCATGTCGGTTCAATCGCTGACGCGCTATGGGCAGTCGAGTCGGGGTGTGATGGTGTGACGATCAACTGGCCGGACTGGATGACGCATTCCGAGCCTGCTTCCGGCAGTCGGTGATCACTTCCGATGGTACCAGCCGCAGGGCAACGATCACCAGCAATGGAACTATGATCGCATCGTCCAGATGCCCGACTACCGGAATGAAGTCGGGAATGATGTCGATTGGGGAGAGGACGTAACCCGTGGCGATGTAGAGAAGGAATCTGGCCAAGCGCGGTGTTCGAGGGTCACGCAAGACCAATCGATAGAAGGCGATCTCTTGTCGCAACCTGTGCGCGACGTCTCGCAGCCGTTTAGGAAACCCCGTCAAGCTCAACCTGTTTCCCCTTCCCCTCCACGAGCGCTTCATAGACTACTTTGGTCTTTCCTGCATAATCTCCTCCCCGATCGAGTGCATACCCGCGCCCGACAAGGGTGACGATCATCCCCACTCCGATACGCGCAATCTCTTCTCCCACCTCGCGGAGGAGGCGTGATGAGCGCCCGGGTTGGGTGCTGCGCCCATCGGTGATCAGATGAAGATACACACGCCGCAATCCCTCGTCTCGCGCCAACCTCAATAGTTGCAGCGGGTACTCCACTGAACCGTGCGAGCTAGACCATGAGAGGATACCGAGCAGGTGAAGGGAGCTGTCACGGCGCTTCACATCGTCGATAGCGTGACGAAACGCCGCGTTATGTCCGAAGGCACCACTTTCAATCGCTCGTGCTATACGCACATCATCCTGCACAATGACCCGCCCCGCTCCCATGTTCATGTGCCCCGATTCCGAATTCCCTTTCTGTCCGGGAAGAAGACCTACATCCTCTCCCGAAGCGGATAGACGCGCCATTGGCTGACGGATCAGTTCATCCCACACGGGTGTACGCGCTCCTTCGATCGGGTTGATGTGCCCTTCCTCTCCCAACCCCCACCCATCGAGGATGACAAGCATGACCCTCTCTGCACCTGGAATCTCACCACCAATCAAGGACTTACCGGTCATCTCTTGCGGTGCCGCGATGTGCAGCAGAGACAGGATCGTGGGAGCAACATCAGCCAGCCGCCCCTTATTGGCTAGAGCAGGGGGCTTCCCGCTCGGTGGAATGAGAAGGAAGGGCACCGGATGTGTTGTGTGGCTCGTGTTCACTGGGCCACCCGCCAGTCCGTGCTCCTCCAGGAGCCCGTGATCGGCGGTAATCGCGGTCCAGTATCCATTCTTCTTGGCGATTGACAGAACCTCACCAAGCGCGCGATCAACCGCTTCCGCGCAGTCAATCTTTGCCTCCAGGTCCGGGTAATGGCCAATGAGATCTCCGCTTGCGATGTTGATGACAACAAACGGGTAGCGCTCTTTCGAGAGGGCTCGTCTCAACTCGCTTGTGAGAAGGGGAGGAGCCTTGAGAGGGTCATCGAGGAAGGAGGGAACGGAGAGATCGATCTCACCGGGAAACGGGTCCGTTCGTCCACCGTTGAAGAAGTAGGTGACATGTGCGCACTTCTCTTGCTCGGCAAGGTGCAACTGGCGAAGTGCGGATTTGCTCACTACCTCCGCCAGTGTGTGATCGATCCTTTGCGGATGAAAGGCGACCGGGAGTGATCTGAAATCGGGATGGTAGAGGGTGAGTGGAACAAAGGTAAGTGGATCGATCCGCTCACGCGGAAACCCGGCGAATGGGGCATCGACGAAGGCACGCGTGAGTTGTACCTCGCGTTCGCCCCTGCGGCAGCAGAAGATGACCGCATCATCCGGTTTAATCCGGCCTATTGGTCCATCCTTGTCCGCAAGAAGCAGTGGCGGAATCCAGTAGGCAAACATTCCTTCGTTGTACAGCGCATCGATACTTGCTGCAAATAGACTAACAGATTGCGAACTATTCAACACACACCTTCCTCTTGGATTGAAACGCGCATTCACCCGTGGCAACTTTATACAGAATGTACCCCCTGTTTCATGTATCAGCAAGGAGCATGACAAAAAGGCTACTGTCCCCTTTTTTCCGCTTTCAGCCCTTGACAAAGAAAGGCACACGATGCTATACTGGTAACGTTACCAGGAACGTTACCAAAGGATCCTCTGGAGATTGATAACGTGAAACGAGTTACACTGCGAGACATTGCTAGCCTCACCGGCTTCTCGATCAACACTGTTTCGCGTGCGTTAAACAACAAGGAAGAAGTCAACACAGATACAAGAACAAAGATCCTTGCCGCGGCAGCCCAGTTTGGATACAGACCCAACCGGTTGGCCAAGGGGTTGCGCTCAAACAAGACAGGAACAATCGGGATTGTCGTTGCGGATGTAGCGAATCCGTTCTTCAGTGCACTCGTCAAGGGGATTGCCAGGGCCGCACGTGAACTTGACTACAGCATCATCCTGCAGGACTCCGACGAGAACTACGCCGCTGAAGAGGAGGCGATTCAGGTTCTCCTTGCCGAGCAAGTGGACGGAATCCTGATTACTCCCGTGCAGAGCGAGCAAGAGACAATAGAGCGCCTTATCAAGGCGCATTTTCCGTTCGTCCTCGTAGGACGGTACTTCCACGATCTGGACACGAACTACGTGGTACCAGATGACTACCAGGGCGGATTCATCGCTACCGACCATCTCCTACAACAGGGGCACAGAAGGATCGCTATGGTCAATGGCCCGTTACACATCTCCAGCGCCAGGGAGCGGTTCCAGGGCTTCTCGGATGCGCTAGCCAAGTACGATGTCCCGATCGACCGATCACTGGTAAGCACTGGCGCCCTCACCGTGGAAGAAGGGCTTGATCTTGCGCGTTCCATTCTGAAGCGGGTACCTCGACCATCAGCCATTGTCTGCTACTCGGACTTCGTC
>CAZRQM010000034.1:4218-10302 GCA_964602385.1 uncultured Thermotogae bacterium
CATTCTGAAGCGGGTACCTCGACCATCAGCCATTGTCTGCTACTCGGACTTCGTCGCCTTTGGAGTGATGCAGGCGATCCGCGAGATCGGTCTCTCAATACCAGAGGACATCGCCGTTGTCGGTTTCGATGACGTGCGGATGGCTTCATGTCTGCAGGTACCACTGACCACCATACAAAGCCCAAAGGAAGAGCTGGGAAGGCAGGCGATGCAGCTCCTCGTGCACAGATTAGAGAAGAACCATCATGATGGTGAGACTGACCAGCGGAAGCTTGATGTCACGCTGATTCCAAGGGAATCATCCAACATGATTAAGAAAGATGTGCAGCAATAAGCATAGGAGGTGATGATATCGCCATTCTTGGGGCTCGGCTAGCCTAAAGTAGCGTTACAAAGGGAATTTGCCAACACGAGGGTAGAAAAGTACATGCAAGGAGGAACAATGAGGTTCAAGAAACTAGCAATCGCTGTATTGGTAGGAATAGGGCTGTTAGCGGCCTTTGGGACGGTAATGGCAGACAATCTCACCGGGAATATGGAGATCTTCTCCTGGTGGGCAGGGGACGAGGGGCCGGCGCTGCAAGCGTTGATCGACCTGTATAACGCACAGCATCCGGGTGTCAATGTGATAAACGCGACCGTGACCGGCGGCTCCGGTGTGAATGCAAAGGCAGTGCTGAAGACGCGCATGCTGGGTGGAAACCCGCCGGATAGCTTCCAGGTACACGCCGGACAGGAGCTGATCGGTACGTGGGTCAAGGCCGACCGTATGGAAGACCTCACGTCGCTGTTCCAGCAGGAAGGCTGGATGGACGTATTCCCCGCTGGGTTGGTCAAGCTTCTCAGCACGGATGCGGGTATCTGGTCTGTTCCAGTTAACATCCATCGCTCAAACGTGATGTGGTACATTCCGGCGAATCTGGAGAAGTGGGGCGTGAAAGCCCCTAAGACGTGGGCCGATTTCCTGGCAATCGCGCCACAGCTTCAGGCGCAGGGAGTTCTTCCTCTCGCCCTGGCGGAGAACTGGACAGTCAATCATCTGTGGGAATCTGTTGCACTGTCTGTGCTCGGTCCGGAGAAGTGGCAGGAACTGTGGAATGGCACGCTCTCCTTCACCAGCCCCGAAGGGGTTGCGGTGTGGAATATGTTCGGGAAGGTCCTGCAGTACACCAACGATGATGCCGCTTCCCTCTCCTGGCAGCAGGCGACGGACATGGTGGTGAGCGGCAAGGCCGCATTCAACGTGATGGGCGACTGGGCGGCCGGATACATGTCGACCACCCTCGGCCTGACACCAGGAGTGGACTACGCATGGAGCGCTTCCCCAGGGACACAGGGCGTATTCGTGATGCTCTCCGACTCGTTCGGTCTGCCGAAGGGCGCGCCGAATAGCGATAACGCCATCGCTTGGTTACAGCTCCTCGGATCGAAGGCAGGAGCGGATGCGTTTAACACGCTCAAGGGGTCAATCTCGGCACGCACCGACAGCGATCTGTCGCTGTACAACGCGTACTCTCAGTCTGCCGCGAACGACTGGCAGAACGACATCGTCGCCGGTAGCCTGCCACACGGCGTCGTGGCGAATGAAGGGTTCATGAACGATTTCGCCACCGTTATGGAGATGTTCCTGACGAGCAGGGATCCACAGCAGGCAGCCAATGCCTGTGAGGCAATCGCCCGCCAGAACGCAATCGGCGAATAAATCCTAGAGTGAGGGAGCGTTTGCCGCTCCCTCGCTCTTTTCCATACAGTATCCTACACTTAAAACACCACAGGAGGTGAAGGTGCACCTTACCCGCGACCGCATCATTGCGTTCTCCGTTCTTCTTCCGTCGCTTATCTTGATCGCGGTGTTCGTGTATGGATTCATCGGCCAGACGGTATACATCTCCCTCACCGATTGGGGAAAGGGAGCGGCACTCGCCGTACATCCGCAGATGCATCTGATCGGATTTGATAACTACAAGGAGCTGTTTACCAGCTTCTTGCACGGGCGTTTCAGGCAAGACTTGATCAACGCGTTCTTCTACACAATCACTCTTGTCCTCGGGTCGCTCACGCTCGGTCTGTTCCTGGCGATCCTTCTCGACCGCGAGCCACGCGGGGAGGGGATATTCCGCACTATCTTCCTCTATCCGATGTCACTTTCATTCGTTGTTACCGGCACAATCTGGCGCTGGCTCCTTGCTCCGGAGGGAGGGGTCAACGTTCTACCTACTTTCATTGGGCTCCCTGCCGGGCATTTTCGCTGGATAAGCAGCCGTGATCAGATACTTACATTCGACTGGCAGAGCATCCCGGCGATAACCGCGATCGTCGTCGCCTTGGTGCTTGTCTTCCTCGCCATACGTACGTGGAGAAAAGGGACGCGCAAGCGAGCTCTTATAGTCGGGTTCCCAGCTCTTCTGCTCATCCTGTGGGCGGTATTCGGCCAGCGGCTGCTCCCACAGATGCTTCCCATACCGGAGAAACACGGCTTTAACCTGGCGACGATCGGGGTGAGCCTCGCCGCAATATGGCAGTTCTCCGGATACACGATGGCCCTCTACCTCGCCGGCCTGCGTGGTATTCCGGTTGCATTGCACGAGGCGGCTCGTCTGGACGGAGCAAACGACATTCAGTACTACATGCGCGTTGCCTTCCCCATCTTGAAGCCGATCACGCTGAGCGCGGTGATCATCCTTGCCCATATCTCACTTAAGATGTTCGCCCTCATCTTCGCCATGGCTGGAGCGGACAATGCCCCCACCGATCACCCCGCAGTTCTGATGTATCTGACAACGTTCCGAGGGAACAAGTTCGCCCTCGGGGCATCGATCGCCGTCATCCTGTTCTTGCTTGTCGCCCTGTTCATTATTCCGTACCTAGTGAGCTCGTATCGGGAGCAACGAAGGAGAGCCTCATGACGGCGAAGATCATGTGGGCGAGGATACTCCTTTATGTGACTCTGGTTATCGTCGCCGTTGTCTATCTGACTCCGATCTACATGACGGTCATCACGGCGCTCAAGAGTGCCGGTGACATCAACCTGGACACGGCATGGCAGATACCGACGCACCTCAACTGGGGAAGCTTCAGCCAGGCATATGCCAAACTGGGACCGAACATCATGAACAGCATCATCCTCGCTGTCACGGCGACGATCCTCTCATCGATGCTCGGCTCGCTGAATGGCTATGTCTTCTCCAAGTGGCAATTCAAGGGGAATGACATCGTATTCACTCTCTTGCTGTTTGGCATGTTTATTCCGTATCAGATCATCTTTATTCCACTCTTTCAGACACTACGCGCGATTCATATGTACGGCGGCCTGCCCGGGCTGATCCTCGCCCACGTCGTCTACGGACTGCCGATCACTACGCTGATCTTCCGCAACTTCTATGCCCAGATCCCGTTGTCGCTTACGGAATCGGCGCAGATCGACGGAGCAGGCTTTTTCAAGCTATACCTACGTGTGATCTTTCCTCTCTCGATCCCCGGATTCGTGGTCACGTTCATCTGGCAATTCACGCAGATCTGGAACGAGTTCCTGTGGGGGATTACACTCACCAAGTACTCGGCCAACCCGATCACCGTCGGCCTGGCCCAGCTCGCCGGCGGAGAGGCGGTCAGTTGGAACCTGCCGATGGCCGGGTCGATAATCGCTGCGATTCCAGTATTGATCATCTACATTCTGATGGGACGATACTTCATCCGCGGTCTCCTCGCCGGCTCGGTGAAGGGGTAGCCGTACTTGATCGCGAAGAAGAGGAGGCTGGTTTGATAACTGATAGAAAGGTGCGCTGGGGAATACTGAGTACGGCGAGGATCGCCGCGGAGAGACTGATCCCCGCGTTTCACGAGTCGGAGATCGCTTCTCTCGTCGCCGTCGCAAGCAGAGACTACGAGAGAGGAAAAGAGTTCGCTTCCAAGCATCAGATCCCTCAGACGTACGGCAGTTACGATGAATTGCTGGCAGACAGCTCCATCGATGCGGTCTACATCCCTCTTCCTAACCACCTCCATCGCAAGTGGGCGATACGGGCGATGGACGCAGGAAAGCACGTCCTGTGCGAGAAGCCCCTTTCCACAAGTGCCGCCGATGGTATTGCGATGTTCGCGGCAAGCAAGAAGAACAACGTCCTTCTCATGGAGGGGTTCATGTACCGCTTCCATCCACAGACGAGGCGCGTGAGGGAATTGCTGGCGCAGGGGATCATCGGCCGACCGCGCCTCATCCGGGTCGCCCACTCGTTCCCGCTTATCCTCGATGATAGAGATGAGGACTTCCGCTGGAAAGAAGAGGCGGGAGGCGGAAGCCTGGCGGATGTCGGCGTGTACTGCGTCGATACGGCGCGGCACCTCTTCTCAGCAGATCCGGTAGAGGTCTTTGCCCAAAGCACCTATCACCCCGAGCACAGCGCCGAGGCAGAGACAAGGGCGATCCTCACCTTTCCCGACGATCGTGTGGCGGTCTTTGATAGCAGTTTCCTCCTCACAGGAAGGAGGGAGTACGAGATAGTGGGGGACAAGGGACGGATCACGGCCTTTGACACCTACAACCCAGGAAGGGGAGTCGATGTGAGGATCGAGGTCGTGACAATGGGCAACAAGACGGTGGAGGAGATCGCCGCGGAGAACGAGTACCGCCTAGAGGTGGATCACTTCTCAACGTGCATCCTGAATAACGAGGCTCCCGCCATCTCGCGCGAAGATAGCATCAGCAACCTGCGCACACTCGATGCGTTGCGTGAGTCGGCGCACAGAGGAATACCCGTTGACACAAGCCTTGCCGGATAGTCTCGCTCTTCTCGAGGATCTGTTTGGACCGGGAGTGGAGGCGCTCACCGCTCGCGCCCCCGGACGTGTCAACCTGATCGGGGAACACACAGATTACAACGGCGGATACGTCCTCCCCTTTGCCATCGATAGGGAGACGGTCGTCACCCTGAGGCCGCGCAGGGATCGAATACTTCGCGTTTACGCCGCTGCCTTCGATGAAACGATCGAGATCAACCTCCCTCTAATCGATCCTGCGCCAACCGGTAGCTGGCGTGATTACCTCATCGGCATCCTGCTGGAATTGCAGCATCGAACTGGTCTCGAGTTCGGCTTCGACGGGGTCATCACCGGAAACGTCCCGTTGGGGGCGGGCCTGAGCAGCTCCGCCTCACTCGAGGTTGCCTTGGCGTTATCCCTGTCTCACCTGTACGACATCGCGCTGACCGATCTGGAGCTTATCAAGCTCTGCCAGCGCGCGGAAAACGGCTTCGTCGGCACGCAGTCAGGAATCATGGACCAATACGTGAGCCTCCTTGCGCGTGACAGATCGGCCCTTCTCCTTGACACAACATCACTGAAGCATCAATACATCCCCCTTCCTTTGCACGGCCTAACGTTGCTGATCGTCGATTCCGCCATTCGCCGCTCGCTTTCCAAGAGCGGGTACAACGACCGGAGGCGCGAGTGTCAGGAGGCGCTTCGTCTGCTCCAGGAGCGAATGCCGGAGCGCGAGATTCACTCGCTTGGCGATCTCAGCCCCGATGACCTGAGAGAGGCTGGAAGGAACTTGCCAAGAACACTGATGATGCGGGTGCGACACGTCGTTGAGGAGAACGCTCGTGTACTCGAGACTGTCAGCGCCTTGCAGCGCGAGGATCTGGGAACGGTGGGCAAGCTCCTCTTCGCCTCACACGCATCACTGCGCGACCTGTTCGGGGTAAGCACGGAAGAACTTGACTTCCTGGTGGCGTGGGCGGGAGAACACGGAGCGCTCGGTGCTCGCCTCGTCGGCGGTGGCTTCGGCGGCGTCACCCTTCATCTCGTCCCGCAGGATCTGGTAGCGGACTACGCGCGGAATATCACAATTGCCTACCAAAGGGCATTCGGCCTGAACGCAACGACGATCGAGGTTCGCCCGTCACCCGGCGCCAGAGAGCAAGAGAGAAGCTAGTTCCCTTTCTTGGGGTTCCCAGTACGCTCTTGCGCCTCCGGGAGAAACACAAGCGTTTCTTCTCGCCTGCACGCTACGCTCACTCAAGAACGCTAAGAATTGCTCTTGAATTCATGCTTTCCTTGGCATCCTGTCTGTCAAAGCCCGAGAAC
>CAZRQM010000035.1:0-9701 GCA_964602385.1 uncultured Thermotogae bacterium
TTACACACGGGTTTGATCCCTTCCTGGTCTTGGTGATAGCCTTTGCCGCGGGGGCACTGGCCGGCGTTGTCACCGGCCTTCTCAACACCCGCCTGGGAATTACCGACCTTCTCGCTGGTGTCCTATCGATGATCATGCTCTACTCGATAAACCTGCGCATCATGGGACGGCCCAACATCTCGCTCCTTCGCACGGACACGATCATCCGCGTTGTAGAAAGGGGATTTCACTCACTGGGGAACATGTCCGTTCTCCTGTTCGTCACCCTGGTCACGCTTAGCGTGATGTTCATCCTTGTCCTCTTCTTTAAGACAGAGGTCGGTCTTGTCCTGCGCGCCACCGGCGACAACGAACGTATGGTGATCGCGCAAGGGGTGAACACGAAACAGATGAAGGTGGCCGGTCTGGCACTCTCCAACGGGTTGGTCGCCCTGTCGGGTGCACTCGTCGCCCAGTACAGCGGATTTGCAGATGTAGGGATGGGGATAGGGACGATCGTCACTGGCCTTGCTGCGGTGATCATCGGCGGATCGCTAATCCGCTCGCGCAAGGTAGTGTGGATGACGACGAGCGTCCTCATCGGATCGCTTATCTACCGCACAGCGGTCATGTTCGCCCTCCGTTACGGGTATGTGATCGGCTTCCAGGCGAGCGACCTGAAGCTTGTCACTTCTCTTATCGTCATCGTCGCCCTTGTTGTGCCCGCCTTTAGAGAACGGATGGCAAGGAGGGTGAAGACATGCTGAGGCTGGAACGCATTCGCAAGGCCTTCCGCTCCGGGCAGGACGTTGTCGTCGCTCTCGGCGGAATCGATCTTATCCTCGGGAAGGGTGACTTTCTTACCGTGATCGGCTCCAACGGAGCGGGGAAGACGACCCTCCTCAACATCATCGCCGGCACGATTCTCCCCACCGTCGGCCGAGTCATGGTCAAGGATAGGGATGTAACAACCCTCCCGGCATATCGACGAGCGCAGTGGATCGGCAGGATCACGCAGGATCCTCTTGCCGGCACCGCTCCGATGATGACCATCGCCGAGAACCTGGCTCTCGCCTCGAAGCGCGCGCATCGCTCGCTGAGACTAGCGATCACGCGGCGGAAGAGGAGAGAGATGATCGAGCGTATGCAATCTCTTGGCATGGACCTCGAACGCCGCCTCGATGATCCGGTTTCACTCCTCTCCGGCGGAGAGAGACAAGCTCTCACAGTGACCATGGCCACGCTTGCCCAACCGGAGATCCTCCTTCTTGATGAGCACACGGCTGCCCTTGATCCAGCCAACGCAGCCAGGGTATCGCTGTTGACTCAGGAATTCGTCGAACGGTTGGACGTGACGACGATCATGGTCACGCATAACATGGAACACGCGCTCGCCCTCGGGAACAGGTTACTCATGATGAACAAGGGCGAGGTGATCTACGACTTCAGTGGAGAGGAGAAGGAATCTCTCACGGTGATCGATCTTGTAGATCTGTTCAGCAAGCAGCACATCGTCGATGACGAGCTCCTGCTGGAGGCGAGTTAGGCGTCCTTCCCGCAGCAGTTCTTATACTTCTTCCCCGATCCGCACGGACAGGGATCGTTTCGTGCCGGGGTCTTCTTTGCGTGCACAGGCTTCTGCTCTCCCCTCTGAGCGGTGGATGTCGTGGTAGTAGAGCCGGCCGAATCAGTGTGCACATACGACATCTTCCGCTGAGGTTGAGGTCGTTCTTCTCCGTGCACGGTGAGGCGCGGGTTCAAGAGGGAGCTGACGATCTTCTGCGCCGCACGAGCAAGCATCTCCTGGAAAAGCACGAATGACTCGCGTTTAAAGACGACCAGCGGGTCGGTCCCGGCGTAGGCAGTGAGCCCGATCCCCTCCTTTAGGTCATCGAGGGTGTACAGGTGGGAAAGCCATATCTCGTCGATTGTGGTGAGGATGATGTAGTGGGCGATCAGTGGGAAGCGTCCTTCAAAACGCTCCTTCTGGTGTGCTAGGGCCCGCTCGAACACATCGATAGTCAGCTCCTCCAACTCGCCTGCATCCTTACCAACCAAGGATTCTTTGTTGATGGAAAGATAAGAGGAGAGGTAGCGAGCCAGTCCATCCAGGTTCCACTCATCGGCGGGGCGGGAACGATCGATGTAGTCAGAGATGACCATCGACGCGACGTCGGCTGACAGGTCGTGCAGGTAATCGTCGAGGTCATCCGAGGAGATCTCCTCGATCTGATCTCGCGGCGGCAGGAGGAAGCGATCGCGCAGGGCGTAGATCGCTTCGCGCTGCTTGGCCAGGACAAGGTCGTATTCCAACAGGTGTTTGCGAATGTCGAAGTTCCTCCCCTCAACGCGCTTCTGTGCCCGCCTGATCGCGCTCGACAGAATCTCGTGTTCGATCGCCTGTCCCTCTTCCATGCCTAATCTATCCATCACAGCGCCGATGCGCTCTCCGCCGAAGATACGCAGCAGATCGTCCTCCATCGACAGGTAGAACTGCGATGAACCCGGGTCTCCCTGGCGGCCGGCGCGTCCAAGGAGCTGATTGTCAATGCGGCGCGACTCGTGGCGTTGGCAACCAAGGACGTGCAGCCCACCAAGCTCGGCGAGCCCTGGAGCAAGCTTGATGTCCGTCCCTCGTCCGGCCATGTTCGTGGCCACGGTGATCGCCTCGCGCGCTCCGGCGTCTTTTACGATCTCTGCTTCCCTCTCGTGGTACTTCGCATTTAGCACCGTGTGTTCGAGGCCGCGCTTCTTCAACAGGGCAGACAGGTATTCCGATTTTTCGATGGAGTCCGTCCCCACCAAGACTGGCCGCCCAGTATTGTGCAGCTCCTCGATCTCCGTAGCGATCGCGTCGAATTTCGCCTTCTGGGTGCGGAATATCACATCGGGTCTTGCCTCGCGAATAAGGGGTTTGTTGGTGGGAATGACGAGGACTGGAAGGCCGTAGATCTGCTTGAACTCATCCTCTTCCGTCTTCGCCGTACCTGTCATGCCGCAGATTCCCTTGTACAAGTGGAAGTAGTGCTGCAGGGTGATCGTGGCCAGCGTCTGCGACTCGCGCTGCACCATCATCCCCTCCTTTGCCTCCAGCGCCTGGTGGAGGCCATCCGAGTAGCGACGATCAGGCATCAACCGGCCGGTGAACGCATCGACGATCATCACCCGCCCGTCCTTGACGATGTAGTCGCGCTCCTTTTGAAACATATGCAGTGCCCTCAAAGCAGTCTCCAAGTGATGCAGCGAATCGGTGTTCTCCTGCGCATAAAGGTTATCGATCGACAGGGCCTGTTCGCCCTTGTGACCTCCCTCATCGGTGAGGGAGAGGCGCTTCGTCTCCTCGTCGATCTCGAAGTCGACGTCCCGCTTGAAGCGACGGGCAACGGTGGCAAACTTGCGGTACTTGTCTATCGATTCCGCGGTCGATCCGGAGATGATGAGCGGTGTGCGTGCCTCGTCGACCAGGATGTTGTCAATCTCATCGATGATCGCGAAGTCGAGGGAGCCCTGAACCTTCTGGTCGATGGAGATGACCATGTTGTCGCGCAGGTAGTCGAAGCCAAATTGGTTGTTCGTCCCGTACGTGATGTCCGCGGCGTATGCTGCCTTCCGCTCTTCCGGCGTTATCCCTTCTTGCAGCAGGCCAACCGATAGGCCGAGGAACTCGTAGATCGGGCCCATCCACTCCCGGTCACGGCGAGCCAGATAGTCGTTCACCGTGACAACGTGCACCTTTCCCACGAGGGCATTCAAGTACGCTGGCAGGGTGGCAACGAGCGTCTTCCCCTCACCGGTCTGCATCTCGGCGATCTTGCGGTCATCGAGGGCGAGCGCCCCGAGGATCTGGACATCGAACGGGCGCATCTCCACCGTTCGCACCGCCGCCTCGCGGGCGACGGCAAAGGCTTCACTGCGAATCTGTTCACGTGTTTTCCCCTCTTCCAAGAGGGCACGGAGCTTCGCCGTCTTCGCTGTAAGTTCAGAATCAGAGAGTGCCTTCATTTCAGGCTCAAGGGCGTTTATTTCCTGCAGGTCACGGGAATAGCGTTTCAGTTGCTGGGTGTTTGTCTGCCCAAACATGAAATCCAAGCTCTTCTTGATGCTATCGATTACCATGGCGCGGTTAGTATAGAAAGCACAGGGTTCACCTTCAAGGAGACGTCGTCACAGGGAGGCTATCCAAGGCCTGTTCTACTGCCTGTTTCTCCTGTGTGAGCGTGTCGATCTGTCCACGCAGCTTGCCGTACTCACTGACAGGCATCGATGTGGAAGACGAGAGCTGCTTGTTCGCCCTGGAGAGTGCCTTATCGATAAGCGAGAGAGCCTGCTCCAGGTACTTTCGAGCAGTAACAGGCATCCCGCGGGCACGGTACAGATCACCCAAAGACATGTACGCCCGTTCGAAGGTGGGATGCTTAGCTATCAATTCCTCTAGCGTCGAAGTTGCCGCGGTGTAGTCCTTGTCGCGGAAGTAGATCATCGCATTCAGGTACTCTGTCTGCGCTTCGATGGTCGCTTCGGGGTGGCTTGCGAGGAGAAGGTCGATATCGCGCCGTGCAATGTCGGTCTTCCCTAGGTTGACCGCCACATTGGCGCGCATCAGGTAGACCGACTCATCGGCAAAGCGATTGTTGCACTTTTCGAGGCTAGCTAGCGCCTGGTCGTACTCCTTCAGGTTGATCTGGGCCGTGGCCAGGTAGTAGTAGGTCTGACGGGGACAGAAGTCGAGGGACGCGCTTTTGTTGAGGGTCGCCTCGGCCAGGTTTGACTGCCCCATCTGCAATTGGCGGATCCCCTTTCCGAGGAGGATGTTTGCCTGGTAGTCACGCACGGCGAATACGCTAACGACTAGGGTGAACAGGACGACGACAGCGACCATTCCCTTGAGAGCCCAACCGGAGAGAGCTACCTTGCGTGTCGCGTGTTCACCGTACGCAGGGCCGGAGGCGATCCCCAGAGAAAGTACGAGCACGAGAGAGGATGCAGGCAGGTGCGCGGGAAAACTGAACAGTGCATGCACGAGGAACACAACGACACCGCTTCCGAGGAGGATGAGATCAAGCCGATCGCCTTCGTCGGTGTTTCTGCGCAGGCGGACCCAAAAGAAGAGGGGGAGGAGGATGAGAAGAGAGAGAAGGGCAATGATGCCGAGGATTCCCATCTCGGCTACTCCCTGCACGTAATCGTTGTGAGCCTGCGCCGCGCGTGGGATGTAGAAGTCATACGATGATCCCTGGGGGGTGGAGAGGAAGGCCGCCTTGTACGGTACGAAGTTTAATTTGTAGTTTCCCATCCCTACACCAAACAACGGATGGTCCTTGAACATCTCCCAGCCGACCCACCAGTCCCAGGAACGGGTCTTACCGGCATTTTTCGCCCACGCCCGCGAAATCCATGAGCCACCGTCCGCCGATAGGCCAACAACGGAATTGAGCGGCCCCGATGGGGCCTCAACGAGGAACGTGAACGCAAGCACGGCAAGTAGGGCGATCAGCCAGACCCTGTTTGACTTGATCGGCTCGACCGGGCGGAAGATCGCCCAGGCAACAACGAATGCGATCGCCGCTGCGACAAGGCCGACGATTGTTCCCGTCTGTTGCAGCAGCATCACTGTTCCGAAGGAAAAAGCGATCAGTCCGATCGCAATACCGCGCAGGATATGCGAGCGCAACCTGACAATTAGTATCACAACAGGAAACAGGAGATACGCGAGGAACCCGCCCAAGTAGTTGCGGTTCCCCATCGTGGAGATAATCTCGCCTAGTCCATGTCCACCTTGCGCGCCACGCATCACTCCCAGGTATTGCAACAGGCCGTACAGGGAAGCGAGAAAGGCTGAGGCAAGGAGGGCATACAGGATCAACGTGACGTCCTCTTTGCGCTTCACGAAGTTTGATACAACGAGGTAGAACAGGAAGAAAAAGAGGACGAGTACCAGGCTCTGGATCACCACACGACCGTTCGTGGCGTTGATCAACGATAGGAGCGAGACAACGATCAGTCCCAACGCGGGGTAGGCGAGGAGCGGAAGACGGATTTTCCACTCTCCCTTCGCCAGGGCAGAGATTCCCCACAGAATGAGGAGGATCGACACGCCGACGATGGCGAAGATCGTCTTGCCATAGCCGTATTCGGTCACCGTAGGCCAGATGAACAACGGGAGAGAGAAGACGAACGCCGCAATCAGGTAGACCATGATCCGATCGTAGGGCACCTGGAAGTGCTCCGTCTTCACCCGTTTGCGCTTGCTAGAACGTCCCTTCTTGCTCATAGTCTTGCTCTTATTATACGCAGGCATCGCTGTCACCGGCAAGCACCATGTGCGCGATCCCCGAGAGCTTGTCCATCCCCCCGAGGACGGAGATCAGGGGGCGAAGAGCGGGCCATAGGTCCCTGCGTGAGGCAAGGGCGTGAACGAGCCGGCTGGGATAGTCGATATCCCCGTACTGAGTAATTAGCTCTCTGATCTCCGGTTGGTCAATCGCATTGAATAGGAAATCGATCCCATCATCGTCGATGCTTCCCAACATGCTTCGCACAGCCCGCCCGAAGGCAAGCTCAGCGCCGATTTCCTGTTTGAACCTGAGTTCATACACAGTGAGGTCGCTCTTTGCGGTCTTTCCGGACAGGGCTGCCTCGGCAGCGACTTTCCCTGCAATGCGTGCGCACACACCGCCGGTGTACAGCCCTCCGCCGGAGGATGGCTTCACCTGCCCGGCAGCGTCACCGACGAGAAGAACGCCATTTGTGACTACCTCAGGCGCAAGCGAAATGGGAATTATTCCCTGTATGCGCCCAACCTCGCGCCCGAGCTTGTGCGACTCCAGAAAGCGTGACAGGAGTTCGTCTGTCTTCGTCCCCAGGGGGGCGGCCAGACCAACACGCGTGCTTCCCTCCCGCGCGGGGATCGCCCAGGCGAAGAACGTGGGAGCAAAGGCTCTTCCGAAGAAGATATCAACCTCATCGTTCTTCCGCACCGGTCCGACGACAGTCGCCTGGCTGGCCATGAGCATCTCTTCAGGTGGTGAAAGGGAGAAGGAGGAGGAAACGATGCTTCTGGGGCCATCTGCGCCGATGATCACCCGCGCGCGCACGTCTTCCCGCACCCCGCCCGCGATGAGCGATATCGATCCGGGTCGGGCGGAGGTGACGCGGGTGTTGAGGTGCACCTCGGCTCCCGCATCGCGCGCAAGCGTGAGTAGCTCACGATTGAGCACAGCGCGATCGATCACGACCCCCTTGACCGCATCGGCATGCAGCGAAATTTCCACCCCCGAAGGAGAATGAATGACTCCACCATGGATCTCGCGGATGACACTATCATCGGAGGCACCGAGTGTCGGGAGAACGCGCCGGCTGAGAAGACCGGCGCAGCGCATCGGTTCACCCGATCCATCACCCTTTTCTATGAGCAGCGTGCGCCCGCCAGCGGCTGCTGCGGACCTCGCGGCCACCGCGCCGATCGGGCCGCCCCCGACCACGACAACATCGTAGTCCAGCATGGCTGTAGCTACTTCTCCTCTTGCTTTAGCGCGCGGTTCATCATCTCGTCGACCATTTCCCGCGGGCTTGCTCCCTGGCGCAGGATGCGGTAAACAGCATCCGTTATCGGCATCTCAATCTTTTTCTCACCAGCAAGCGTGTGCACGATCTCTGTAGCGTAGACACCCTCGGCGACCATCTTCATGTTCCCGATGATCTGCGAGACGGGCTCTCCCTGCCCGATGCGAGAGCCGACGAAACGGTTGCGGCTATGCTCGCTGGTACAGGTGGCAACAAGATCGCCGAGCCCAGATAGCCCAAAGAAGGTCCTCTCACTCACTGCGAAGGCACGGCCAAAACGCACAATCTCCGCCAGACCACGGGTGATCAGTGCCCCGCGGGTGTTATCTCCAAATCCTAGTCCGTCGGCTATCCCCGTGGCGATAGCGATGATGTTCTTCACCGTCCCACACAGCTCCACCCCACGGATATCCTCCGAGGAGTAGACGCGGAAACGGGAGGTCGAAAACATGGTTTGCAGCTTTTGCCCCAGTGCCTGATCGCGTCCGGCGAGGACCACAGCGGTCGGCATGTCACGTCCCACTTCCTCGGCGTGGCTCGGTCCAGAAAGAGTGAACACACCGCGCGCATCGACCGCGGCAGCGATTATCTCAGACATCGTTTCGTGCGAATCGGGATCGAACCCCTTGGCGAGGTTGACATAGACCTTCTTCTCAGGATCCAGCGCGGCAATCTGTTCCATCATTCCTCGCATGGCAAACGAGGGAACAGCAAGAACGATCGTCTCCGCGGCGAGCGCTTCAGAAAGCAAGGCCGTGACGCGCAGATGCTTGCGGGGAAGCTTGACCCCGGGCAGGTAGGCAGCATTCTCTCGGGTCTTGTCGATCGCCTCCGCCGCACGCGGGCGTCGCGCCCACAGCGTCACATCACGGCCGCTTAACGCAAGGAGCCGGGAGAACGCTGTCCCCCAGCCCCCGGCGCCAATTACGGAGATACTCAATTCTCGTCTCCCATCGCGATCGGCATCAGGGTCCCGGCATGTTCTTCAATCCACGTGATGGCGACATCCAGCGGGTCTTCATCCTCTCCCACCTCGATATCCGGGGTCAGGCCCACGCCTTGCACAGCATACCCATTAGGCGTCTTGTACTCCCCGATCGTCAGCTTGAGAGCGGAACCATCCGCGTAGTTGAATACCTGCTGAATCACGCCCTTGCCGAACGACTGTTCGCCGATGAGGATTCCCATCTCGTGATCACGGATTGCACCAGCGGTGATCTCCGCGGCACTCGCCGTGCCCCCGTTGATCAATATGGCAAGAGGAAGATCGGGGATCCTGTTCCCGCTTGAGTAGTAGTTCTGATCGCCCGAGATGCGACTCTTTGTCGAAACGATGACCCCCTCGTCGACAAACCGGCTGGAGGCGGAGATGGCCGCGGAAAGGAGGCCGCCAGGGTTGTTGCGCATGTCGAGGATGATCCCGTCGAGCTTGTCGAGGTCGAACCCCGCAAGCGCCTTGTCCAGTTCAAGCGTCACGTTGCTATCGAAGCGCGACAAGTGGATATAGCCGATCCTGTCGTCATTCACGAGCTTGCTCGTCAGGGCGACAACGGTGATCTTGTCACGCACAACGGGGATATCCTCCTGCGTGCCGTCCTTGTGGCGCACAGTGAGTGTTACCGTTGTCCCGATCTCCCCACGGATCTTCACCGCCGCTTCGGAAAGGGTGATCCCTTCCGTGGACTCACCATCGATCTGAACAATCTTGTCACCGGCCTGAATTCCCGCCGCCTCCGCCGGTGTCCCCGAGAGAGGCGCAATCACGGTGAGGACGTCATCCTTGATCGAGATCTCGATCCCCACGCCACTGAACTCACCCTCCAAGCTGCTCTCGAAGTTCTTCAGATCGGTGGGATCGAAGAACTCGCTGTAGGGATCGTCGAGCTTTTCGACGAGACCCTTCAACGCCCCGTACAGGGCTTGCTGATCATCGACCCGCTCCGGTTCGTAGAAGTAGTTCTTGATCGTCTGGTAGACCTGCGGAAGTGGGGAGAAGAGATCCGGGCTTGTCTGCTGTGCCCCCCCGACTCCCAACACGAAGATCAACACGATCATTGGGGCCAGTAACATCAGCGCTCTTCGGACCATGGACTCTCTTTTCAACTCATTCACCCCTTTTCTCTGTACATGTTCAACACCGCGATCTTTGCTGCCTTGAG
>CAZRQM010000036.1:0-9522 GCA_964602385.1 uncultured Thermotogae bacterium
TCGAAGAAAGAGGCAATCAGCTCCGAAATCTCATCCCGGAACGGGGCGATCTCTCCGTCCATTGGTCAAAACCCGTGTCCGGCGTTTTTCACGACCACGAGCTCGGCAGCGACCAGATGATCGTACAGGCTCCTAGAACTGCGATAGCGGAACCACCTCGTTCTGATCCCCATGCAGGATGAGAAACGGGGTATCGTCGAAGGAGATCCAGGTCACAGCGTGCGCAAGCAAAGATCAGATACCTTGGCTGTCAGCCCCGAACACCTACCCATAAGAAAAGAGGTAGTCGCCTTTTCGGACATGCAGCGCAGTCCGTTCTTGACATCCCGTGTCGGGGGAAGTACCATGCCCACATCTTGAGAGACTAGTCTCATATTGTGATAATCGCGGAGGAAGACCTATTACTACGCTGGAGAAGATTGTCAAGATTCTAACGCTGTTCTCTGATGATGCTCCCACCCTGTCTGTCCCTGACATTGCGCGCGCGTTGCGGCTTCCCATCAGCACTACCTACCGCTATGTATCCGCATTGAAACAGGTGAGCCTTGTAGAAGAAGCAGGCACTGCTGGGATGTACCACCTAGGCACGATGATCATCAAGCTAGCGCGTAACGTGCCGCGAAAGCGCCTGCAGGAGTTCGCTCTTCCGTTCATGCAACAGCTCTCCGCCGATACAGGAGAAACGATAGTCCTCTCTACCTTGCACGACCAACAGGGTGTCTGCGTAGAGAGAGCTGAAGGGCACCACACATTGCGTGTCTCGCACGAAGTAGGAGCAATCTTCCCGCTCCACGCGGGGGCGTCGGGAAAGATCCTCATGACATTTCTCGATCGACAAGCGCAAGAGAAGATTATTAGAGACATCGGACTTCCCCGCTTTTCGGAGACGACGATCACAGATCGCGGGAAGCTGTTCGCCGAGCTTGCGCAAATCCGCAAGCAGGGATACGCGTTGAGCGATGGTGAGGTGATCCGCGGGACATTCGGCATAGGTGCGCCGATCATGGCACGCACGGGAGAGGCGGTCGCTGCGTTGAGCTTATCAGCGCCAACCCATCGTTTGGAAGAAGAAGAACAACAGCACATGATTGATCTTGTTGTCGCGGCAGCAAGTAGGATCACGGCGGTATTCCAGACTCAGGAAGCATAGAAACCAACATCATCTCCCATTAAGGAGGAGACATGAGTGACGATTCAAGAAGACCAGCACAGGATGGTGAGAGGATCACCATCACCAACGGACGCCTAAACGTCCCCGATCATCCGATCATCCCGTACATCACTGGAGATGGAATAGGAATAGATATCAGCCCGGTGATGCTGAAGGTGGTCGATGCTGCGGTGGACAAGGCATACGGTGGGAGGAAGAAGATCGAGTGGCTGAAGGTGCTTGCCGGAGATGAGGCGATCGCTAAGAATCATCCCGAGCTAAGTGAGGAACAGATCGTGGCAATTCCGCCCGCGCAGCGTCAGAAGCTTTACCTTCCAGAGGAGACGATTCAAGCGATCCGCGATTACCTTGTCGCGATCAAAGGCCCGCTAACAACACCAGTTGGTGGCGGAATCCGCAGCTTGAACGTGACCTTACGCAAGGTGCTCGACCTGTATGCATGCGTGCGCCCGGTACGACACATTGGCACGCCGGCACCGGTGAAGCGCCCACAGGACCTGGACATCGTTTTCTTCCGGGAGAACACCGAGGACGTCTACGCCGGAATAGAGTGGAGAGCCGGAACTCCGGAGGCAGAAAAGGTCATCTCCTGGCTGCAAGATGAGATGGGCGTTACCAGCATCCCCTTTCCACACATGTGCGGTATCGGAGTGAAGCCGATCAGCGAGGAAGGCTCAAAGCGCCTCATCCGTGCCGCGATCGAGTATGCGATCAAGAACGGACGCGATCGTGTTACGCTGGTCCACAAGGGGAACATCATGAAGTTCACCGAAGGCGCGTTCCGTGACTGGGGATATGAAGTGGGCAAGGGATTCCGTCAGGTGGTCACCGAGCAAGAGTTGTCCGCCTCCTACGCCGGCAAGCTGCCGAAGGGCAAGATCTTGCTCAACGATTGCATCGCCGACCAGTTCTTCCAGCAGATGCTCTTGCGACCCACCGAGTATTCCGTGGTGGCGACGATGAACCTGAACGGAGATTACATGTCCGACGCCGCCGCCGCACAGGTTGGTGGGCTGGGGGTCGCTCCCGGGGCAAACATCAACTACACGACCGGGATCAGCGTGTTCGAGGCGACGCACGGTACCGCCCCCAAACATGCTGGCAAGAATGAAGTTAATCCGGGGAGCATCCTCATGTCCGCAGTGGAGATGCTGCGCTACATGGGGTGGCCCGAGGCGGCGGACCTGATCATGACTGGAATCGTCAAGGCAATCGAGTCCAAGCACGTGACATACGATCTGGAGCGTCAGATGGAGGGAGCGACTCTCGTTTCCTGCTCCGGGTTCGGCGATGAGATCATCAATAACATCTAGGTGAGATAATGGCAAAGAAAGGAATACGCGAATATGACGCGAAGAGGCTGATCAACAACGCTCTACCCGAGTACTCGAATGGTCGCTTCCACACCGATGACCGCCTTGTCCTCGTCACTCCCAAGACCGACCTTCGCAAGCTGCCGCAGGAGAACCCGTGGCTTAACGAGACGAAGCTGGTGGTCAAGCCTGATCAGCTATTCGGCAAGCGCGGAAAGAACAACCTCCTGCTCGTCAACGCCACCTTTTCCGAGGTGCAAAAGTGGATCGAGGAGCGGATGAACAAGCAGGTCAAGATCGTACAAACGACCGGCGAGACAACGGGGATTCTTACCCACTTCTTGATCGAGCCGTTCGTGCCGCACGAAGAGGAGTACTACCTGGCGTTCACGTCCAAGGCCGACGCCGACATTATTCACTTCTCTCTGCGTGGCGGAGTGGACATCGAGGAGGTGTGGGATTCTGTAGTGACGATCGAGGTCCCCGTCCTCACGGATCCTGCGACGGTTGATGTTCTTCCTCACCTTCCCGAGATGAAAGAGAAGAAGACAGTGGCGGCGTTCATCAACGCGCTGTACCAAGTGTACTGCGAATACTACTTCGCCTACCTCGAATTCAACCCGATCGCGTTCCACGGTGGAACCCTCGTTCCGTTAGACACGGTGGCCAAGCTGGACGACACGGCCGCCTTCCAGTGTGCGGACAAGTGGGGAAAGATCGAGTTCCCGAAGGCGTTCGGGAGCGTCTCCACTCCCGAAGAAGCGTACATCGCGTCGCTCGATGAGAAAACGGGCGCATCGCTCAAGTTGACGCTATTGAACCCCAACGGGCGCGTGTGGAACCTCGTCGCCGGCGGCGGAGCAAGCGTGATCTACGCTGATACCGTCGTCGATCTCGGCTACGGCAAGGAGCTCGCCAACTACGGCGAGTACTCAGGGAACCCCACAACCGAGGAAACCTACGCGTACACCAAGACGATCCTCGATTTGATGACGCGCGTGCCCGATCCGAGGGGGCGACCGAAGTTCCTGCTAATAGGAGGCGGAATCGCCAACTTCACCGACGTGGCGAAGACGTTCACCGGAATCATCAAGGCCCTTGGGGACTACAAGGAGAAGCTTCGCGAGAACAAAGTGAAGATCTACGTGCGCCGCGGTGGGCCAAACTATAAGGAAGGGTTGGAGAACATGCGCCGCCTGGGTGAGCAAATCGGCATTCCGCTTCAGGTGTTCGGGCCGGAGACACACATGACGCGCATCGTCTCGTTGGCGCTTGAGGAGGGCAAGTGATGAAAGACTACGAACTGTTCAGTCGTGAGACCAAGGCGTTCATCTACGGGGCGCAGACGGCGGCCGTGCAGCGGATGCTCGACTTCGACTACATGTGCCGCAAGGACGAGCCGAGTGTTGTCGCCATGATCACCCCCGAGCGGGGCGGATTCGAGAAGTTCTTCTGGGGAACAAAGGAGATCCGCATCCCGCGGCTCACGAACATCGCGCAGGCAAGTGCCCAGTTTCCGAAGGCTGATGTGATGGTCAACTTCGCCTCCCAGCGCTCGGCATATGAAGTGACCGTGGAGGCGCTAAACACCGACACGATTCGCACGATCGCCGTTATCGCCGAGGGAATCCCCGAGCGATTGGAGCGAAAGCTCGGTGCACTGGGGAAGAAGCTCGGCAAGTGGATCATCGGCCCGGCGACAGTGGGCGGAGTAAAGGCGGGTGCGTTCAAGATCGGGAACGCCGCCGGAACGATGGAGAATATCAGAATGGCCAAGCTCTACCGCCCCGGATCTGTGGGATTCGTCTCCGTGTCCGGCGGCCTGTCTAACGAAGCGTATAACATCATCGCGCGTAACACCGACGGCCTGAACGAGGGAATCGCCATCGGCGGGGACGCGTTCCCCGGTTCGTCTCTGCTCGATCACCTGTTGCGCTACGAGGCAAACCCTGACATCAAGATGCTCGTCTGCTTGGGAGAGCTCGGGGGAACGGCCGAGTACGAGATCGCCGATGCAGTGAAGAGCGGTCGCATCAAGAAGCCACTTGTGACATGGGTGACAGGGACCTGCGCCAAGGTCCTCCCCGGGCAGGTCCAGTTCGGCCACGCCGGCGCGAAGGCCGATTCAGCAGGCGAGACCGCCGATGCCAAGAACCGGGGGCTGCGTGAGGCGGGAGTCATCGTGCCGAACTCGTTCGATGACTACCATCTGAAGATTAAGGAGACGTACGAGAAGCTCGTCGCAGACGGCGTAATCACCCCCGCCGAGGACTTTGAACCGCCGTCGATCCCGATCGACTACAAGCAGGCCGTTGCCGAAGGGTTGGTGCGAAAGCCGACGAACTTCATCTCCACCATCTGCGATGAGTCGGGCGAAGTGCATAACTATTGCGGCGTCCCGATCGATGAGGTGATCGAGAAAAAATACGGGATCGGAGGGGTGATCGGCCTGTTGTGGTTCAAGAAGGACATCCCTGTCTACGCGCGAGAGTTCATGGAGATGGTGCTACAAATCATCGCCGACCACGGTCCGGCCGTTTCCGGGGCGCACAACACGATCGTCGCCGCGCGAGCGGGAAAGGACCTGATCTCATCACTGGTAAGCGGCCTTCTCACCATTGGCCCTCGCTTTGGAGGAGCCGTCAATGGCGCGGCAGAGCACTTCCTTTACGGACTGCGCAACAACCTCGATCCGCGCGAGTTCGTGGCAGAGATGAAGCGCAAGAACATCCTCGTGCAGGGGATCGGGCACAAGCTGCACACAGTGGAGAATCCGGATAAGCGCGTGGAGATCCTCAAGGACTTCGCCAAGACGCACTTTGCCAAGACGGAGCTCCTCGACTACGCCCTTTCCATCGAGGCAGTGACAACGCAGAAGAAGAACAACCTCATCCTCAACGTCGATGGATGCATCGGTGTCCTACTAGTCGATCTATTGCACGAGCTCAAGTTCAGCGACGACGAGATCGACGAGATGATCAAGGAAGGATTGTTCAACGCCTTGTTCGTCCTTGGTCGCTCGATCGGACTGATGGGCCATTACTTCGACCAGAAGCGGCTCGCACAGCCGCTCTACCGGCATCCGCTTGACGACATCCTATACGACGTCCCCGATCGGCCGGAAAAGGTGGGATAGAAAGGAGAGTTCAGCATTGCACAGCTTGAAACCTCATGCGGCCGAGCCTACCCACGGCTCGGCTGTTTCCTTTGCCTCACCGATGTTTGCTTCCAGACGAAGCCCTGTACCTTGGTCACTACTGCTGCTATTGCTGCCCAGGCTCCAAGTGCATATTGACTGTGATCCCCAAAGAATACACAGTTCCTGAATGGCGCGGCAAGCGTCCGCGAAGTATAGTCGTGTTTGTCGTAGAGAACAGAGAGCACAGACATACCTATCTTGGTGGGAAGGTGGAACATGGCGATTGTTTACTTGACCGACCTGATGACATCCCCCGGGCAGGGCCTGCTCGATAAGCTGCGGGCACTGCTAGGCCAGGTCGGACTCAACAAGATCGCTGGCACCGGCGACTTCGTCGCGATCAAGATCCACTTTGGCGAACACGGCAACCTGGCATTCATCAGGCCGAACTACGTGCGAGCGGTGGTCGACGAACTGCTGAAGCTAGGGGCCAAACCGTTCGTGACCGATGCTAACACGCTGTACAAGGGTAGCCGATCAAACGCCATCGACCATCTGCGTACGGCAACGTTAAATGGATTCACACCCGAGGTTATCGGAGCGCCGGTTATCATCGCCGATGGTCTGCGTGGGACTGATGAAGTGGACGTACCCGTAAATGGCGACTACGTGAAGCGTGCAAAGATAGCTTCAGCAATCGCCTTGGCCAATGCGCTGGTTGTAATGACCCACTTCAAGGGGCACGAACAGACCGGGTTCGGAGGAGCACTGAAAAACATCGGCATGGGTGCGGCCGCGCGGGCGGGAAAGCTGGAACAGCACTCCACATCGAAGCCACGCGTGGAAGCAGAGAACTGCGTCGCGTGCCACATGTGTGAGCGCAACTGTCCAACGGGAGCGATCACCGTAGATGGACACGCCGTGATCGACTACGATGTATGCATCGGGTGTGGGCAATGCGTTGCCATGTGCAACTACGGGGCCATGGTCCCGCAGTGGGACACATCCGCCGATTTGCTCAGCCGCAAGATTGCCGAATACGCCAAGGCCGCAGTCAACGGGAAGCCGGCCGTCTTTGTCTCCTTTATCACCCAGGTCTCGCCGGATTGTGATTGTTTGGCGATCAACAGACCTCCCATCGCCCCGGACATCGGTATCGCGGCGAGCACGGACCCCGTGGCGTTGGACCAGGCGTGCGTCGACCTGGTGATTGAGGCGGCCGGAGAGGACCCGTTCAAGAAAGCGCACCCGAAAGTCTCATGGAGCGAACAGCTTGAGCAGGCAGAGAAGATCGGACTGGGCTCGCGACAATACGAGCTGAAGAAGATCCTATCCGCTCCGTGAGTGCCTCGATGACCGCTTGACCGAAAGAAACGTCATCCCCTGAGAACGACAGAAAAAGGAGGCAAAAACCGATGAAAGGCAAACCGATCACCCCGCCTGTGGTCTTCTCGGCCACCTACAGTTTCGAAAGAAGCGATGACCTGATCGACGTGGTGCGCAACAGAACCGGCTACATCTACTCGCGTTGGGATAATCCCACGGTGCGGGAGGTGGAAAATGCGCTTGCGAAAATGGAGGGATACACGGATGCCGTCGCCTTCTCCTCGGGGATGGCGGCGATCACCTCAACGCTGTTCGGCCTTCTCGGTCCCAGAGAGAAGCTCGTCTCGATTGCCACCTACGGGGAGACGGTGCGCTTCATATCCGACTTCCTTCCGAAGATGGGGGTTGAAGTAGAACGCTTCGGGCCGGACGAGATCGATCGCTGCATCGAGTCCCTGCAAGACGCCGCTCGCGTCCTCTACCTGGAAAGCCCGATGAACCCGCTCCTGCGGGTGGTCGACATCAAGCCGTTGGCGGAGCATGCACACCGACACGGGGTGATCGTCGTCCTAGACTCTACCTTCGCCTCGCCTGTGAACCAGCATCCGCTCGATCTGGGCGTCGATATCGTTATCCACAGCGCGACCAAGTACCTGGGCGGGCATCACGACCTGCTCGGTGGGTTCGCTTGCATGAATGAGGAGAATCGGGTGCCGATATGGAATATGCGGCGTACGCTGGGGGGCGTCATGGATCCGATGAGTGCCTACCTCGTGTGGCGAGGGATGAAGACCCTGGGCGTGCGAGTCGCCCGCCAGAATGAGACCGCGATGTCCGTAGCCAAGTTTCTGGAAGGACATTCCAAGGTGGTGCGAGTTTACTATCCAGGGCTTCCTTCCCATCCCGATCATGAGATTGCCGCGCGGCAGATGCGGGGTTTCGGAGGGATGGTAAGCTTCGAGATCGCATCGGACTACGAGGAGACAAAGACGTTCATGGACTCGCTTCAGGCGATAACCCTCGCCACCAGCCTGGGTGGAGTGGATACACTTGCCACGCAGCCGGTGACAAACACACACGCTTCAATGAGCGCTCAGGAGCGTAAAGCCGCAGGGATCCCGGACAACCTGGTTCGCCTCTCGGTCGGCCTTGAAGACGCGGGACTGATAATCGCCGACCTGGAAGCGGCGCTCGCGAAGCTGTGATCAAAGGTCTGCTGTATGAAGTGAAAAACGAACTTCTGACCAAGAATTCTCGTCCGTTCGCTCTCTTGTTTATTGGAGAAGCTAAGATAGCAAGGGAATGACTTTTTTCTTCTCTTTTCCCCATTCTTGCTCCCCTTTGCGTCCTGTCTGCCAGAACACGACGGCAGACAGGCTTCTGCCCCTGTCTGCGCTCCGTAGCAGACAGTCCTTTGCCTGAGATGAAGACTTTTCCTCACGCCCGCTCGTTACACTCGCTCAAGCCGCAAAGACCGCAAAGCGATCTTCTTACTGCTTGTCCTCCCCTTATCTCAGGTTCTCTTGACGTTCTGTGCGCCTTGGCGCAAGGATAGCACTTGCTCTTCGCCCCGCGAGTCACGTCGTGTCGCAATTGATCAGTTCAGTGCAAGCTAGACGTTCCTCTTGCAGTCGGCCGCAAGAGTTGCTCAATGATCGCCCTTGCTTCAACCAGATCAACAGCCTTGTGATGGGGCACACCATCAGGGAGCAACTCGGACGTCCAAGGCTTGCTTCCGACAAGGATAAACTGAGCAATCCCGGCTCGATCGGAAGCGATAAGATCCAGGTGTGCATCTCCGATTGCAATCGCCTCATCAGGCCGAACATCAAGCTGCTCCAGGGCGGAGAGAAAGGCTTGAGGATCGGGTTTGAGTGCACCATCATCGCGACTCAATACAACATCAAGGGAAAGAGGATTGCGCGCAAGGACGCATTCAACGCTGCGACGGGAGTTGTTGGTGACCAGTGCACACTTGACATGCGCATCGTGCAAGCAGCGCAGCAATTCCTCCGTCCCGGGAACAAGCTTTCCGTTCTCCACACCTTGGGTTTCGTAGCGTTCCAGTATCCGTATGCCGCGGGTGCGCTCTTGCAATGGCAAGTCCATGAGCTGCGCGTAGATCGGGCGCCCGTCAACAGGAAGATCGATCTCACGGCGCACGGCCAGCCAATCGATCGAGGCATCCCAAATCGTTCCATCCATATCGAATAACACAGCGCGAATTGCCATAGGAACGTGATAGTACTCGAAAACGCTCCAGGGGGAAATTGTGAATCACGCATTCATGGCAAGAGAAACGAGGCGCGTGATTAGCTAAATCTCCCCCTACTGTTGTGGGTAAGGGGACCTATCGGGGATCGGTAAGCCTAGGAGCTGACGGTAACTATCATAGTAGGAATCGTCGATCTCGGTGGCCGCAGTCCAGCCGTAGAAGCCATCGCCCCACAAAGCTCTGCCCGCTTCAGTAGAGAGCTGCTCCTCGACCGCGGCGACGATCCGGTTACTTACATCCGCCGGGAAATCAGGACCGAACGCGAGGCAATCGTTTGGGATGGGTCCGATCACCGCTA
>CAZRQM010000037.1:0-9469 GCA_964602385.1 uncultured Thermotogae bacterium
ACAACGAGTACTCGAGCTTGCAGCACAGCGTGGCCTGATTAGCACACGTGATATCGAGGCACAGGGCCTGCATAGGCAGGTCCTCACGCGCCTTGTGAGAACGAACCGGCTAGAACGAGTCGCGCGAGGACGGTACCGTCTTCCTGACCCAAATTACGACCTCACCGAACACCACGGGCTCGTGCTCGCATCGGTTGCTGCACCAAATGGGGTCATTTGCCTTGTATCCGCACTCCAGTTTCACGTCATCGGCACGCAACTACCGCGTCAGGTTTGGATAGCGCTGGACCGTAGGGCAAGAAAACCGGTGATTGATTATCCACCCCTTCGAGTTGTCCGCTTCTCCGGCGAAGCGCTGACAGCAGGCGTTGAGGAACACATTCTTGAGGGGCAGACTGTTCGCATCTACAGCGTGGCGAAAACGCTGGCTGACTGCTTCAAGTACCGCAACAAGATAGGGCTCGACGTAGCCCTTGAGGCTCTTCGGGAAGCGTGGAGTGATCGGCGTTTCACGATGGATGCACTGGAGCGTTATGCACACATCTGCCGTGTATCTAACGTCATGCGTCCTTACCTGGAGGCGCTTGTAGCATGACGAGTACGACAGGCCTGGCAAAATCGGTACACGTTCGCCTCGTTGCGTACTCGAAGGAGATCGGCGTTGAAGCACAGTTGATGCTGGAGCGATTCGCTCTCTACCGACTGCTCTATCGATTGTCGAAATCCAGACACTGCGAGCGTTTTGTGCTCAAGGGAGCCCAACTGATGCTGATATGGATAGGTGAGACAGTGCGTCCAACTCGGGATGTAGACCTCCTCGGCTTTGGAGATATGTCTGACAAGATTTTGATACAGACCTTCCGAGAGATATGTGCTCAAGATGTCGAACCCGACGGAATGGAGTATTTCCCCGATTCTGTAACAGTGACGCCGATCCGAGAGGACAATGTCTATGGAGGTTGGCGCGTTACTCTGGAAGCCCGACTTGGAACCGGGAGGTCGCACCTGCAAGTTGACATTGGGATCGGCGATGCAGTCACGCCGGAACCCGAATGGGTGGAGCTTCCCCGTTTGCTGGGCTTCCCAGCGCCTCGCCTTCGCTCTTATCGCCCAGAAACGAGTATCGCCGAGAAGTTTGAGACAATGATATCGCTTGGGTTGCGCAACAGCCGGATGAAGGATTACTTCGACATTTACGTTCTCTCAGAACATGAATCGTTTGATGGGAGTGTGCTTTCAGGTGCCATCCGCGATACGTTCAGGCGGCGCAACACGGTAATTCCAACGGAGTTGCCGATGGCGCTATCACACGAGTTTGCAACAGACGCAGGAAAGATGGCTCAATGGGAGGCATTCCTACGTAGGATCAAGGAAGGTCCTGTTCCTACAGATTTGGGTGAAGTGATCGAACGACTCGTGGCGTTCTTGGGTCCCGTTCTTGCAGCTCTTCGCGATCAGGAGGAGTTTTCTTCGCAATGGCCGCAGGGAGGCCCGTGGAAGACAGCGTGAATAATGGCCAAGGGCCTGGAGGATAAGTCCGTAAGAGCATGTTCACGAGGTAGTGATCATGCTCAACTTGCCCCAGACGGAATTGCCATTAAGATTTATGGCGAAACCTTTAATAACGGATTTGCTTATTAAAGGATGGTGAATAACTTGGAGAACTGCCGATGACAAACTATGAGATCGTTCGAGAGATACCCGGGAAGGCGCGTAATCGTGTGTACATCTACGAGCGCTACTTGGCTATCCTGAGCGAGGGGACAGAAACATGAGCATTGAGATCTCCGAGCGCTCCTTTGAAGAGGCCATCGCCAACACGCTCGTCACCGGAAGGGCCGATGGAACACCAACTGGCCGCATCGCAGATGCCACATCCGGTTACGGTGAGTTCATCCTCGGTGGCTATCATCTCCGGACGAGCACAGATTATGACAGTGACCTTTGCCTGATCCCGCAGGACACGCTCGACTTCATCCTCGCCACGCAACCGAAGGAATGGGGCCGGTTGAAGGAGTACTACGGACAGGATGTGAAGAAGCGATTCCTGCAGCGCCTATCGCACGAGATCGAGCGGCGCGGCACGCTCGATGTGCTGCGTAACGGGATCAAGGATGCAGGGTGCAAGTTCAGGCTCGCCTATTTTCGGCCGTCGAGCCGATTGAACGAGGAGCTGCGCGAGCTGTACCGGGCGAACATCTTCTCCGTGGTGCGCCAGCTTCACTACAGCCGATCGAGTGAGAACAGCCTCGATCTCGCTCTCTTTCTCAATGGAATAGCGCTCTTCACCGCGGAGCTGAAGAACCCCCTGACCGGGCAGAGCATAACAGACGCGATAACGCAGTACATGAGAGATCGCGACCCGCGCGAGCCGCTCTTTGCCTACGGCCGTTGCCTGGCTCACTTCGCTATCGATCCGAACCTGGCCTACGTGACCACGCACCTACAAGGCCCAAAGACTCGCTTCCTGCCGTTCAATCAGGGTTGGAATCGCGGCGCGGGGAACCCGCCGGTTCCACCGACGCAGGATGGCTATGCAACGAGTTACCTGTGGGAGAACATCTGGTCGCGCGATAGCGTGCTCGACCTGATCCGCCAGTTTGTCCACGAGGTAGAGCAGTACGATGACAACGGAAAGAGTACTGGAAAGAGATTCATAATCTTTCCTCGTTACCACCAGCTCGACGCAGTACGGCGGATGGTTGCCGACGCGCGCTCGCGCGGCGCGGGGCATAACTACCTGATCCAGCACTCGGCGGGAAGCGGGAAGAGCTTCACCATCGCCTGGCTGGCGCATCAGCTATCGACTTTGCACAACGCCGACGATTGCCGGGTATTTGATTCGATCATTGTGATAACCGACCGCCGGATCCTCGATCGACAACTACAACAGACTGTGCGCCAGTTCGAGCAGACACTCGGTGTGGTGGAGAACATTGACAAGACTTCGCGCCAGCTCAAGGAGGCGCTGGAGAGCCAGAAGACGATCATCGTCACGACCCTGCAGAAGTTCCCGGTGATCGTCGAGGAGATCAGTGGCCTTCCCGGGAAGCAGTTCGCCGTGATCATCGATGAGGCACACTCCTCGCAGACCGGGGAGAGCGCGAAGGACCTCAAGAAGGTTCTATCTTCAGGGAGCCTGGAGGATGCGGAGCGGGCGGAGGCATCTGAGGGGACGCCCGAGGAGGAGCTGGAAAACCAGATTCTCGCCGAGATGAAAGCACGCGGCCCCCTTTCCAACCTGTCGATGTTCGCATTTACGGCCACCCCGAAGCCAAAGACGCTTGAGATCTTCGGAACGCGGCAGCGAGACGGCTCGTTCGCCCCGTTCAGTCTATATAGCATGCGCCAGGCGATCGAGGAGAAATTTATCCTCGATGTGCTCAAGAACTACACAACGTACAAGGCGTACTGGAAGCTCCTAAAGACGATCGAGGACGACCCGCGCTACGATCGAGACAAAGCGACCTACCTGCTGAAGAATTTCGTGGAGCTACACCCGCACGCGATCAACGAGAAGGTGAAGATCATGATTGAACACTTCGCCTCCAATGTGCAGAACAAGATCGGAGGCAAGGCGAAGGCGATGATCGTTACCCGATCACGCTTGCATGCGGTGCGCCACAAGCTCGCGGTCGATCGCTACCTGCAGGAACACGGCTACCCGTGGAAGGCGCTCGTCGCGTTCTCCGGAACGGTGGAGGACAAGGGAAAGTCGTACACCGAATCGAGGATGAACTCCGTAAACCAGAGAAAACGGATCGGTGAAAAACAGACGGCAAAGGAGTTCTCAAAGCCGGAGTACCGGTTCCTCATTGTGGCAAACAAGTTCCAGACAGGGTTCGATCAGCCTCTCCTCCACACGATGTACGTCGACAAGAAGCTCGGCGGAGTGAATGCGGTGCAGACGCTGTCACGGTTGAACCGAATCCATCCGCAGAAGGCGGAGACGATGGTCCTCGATTTCGCCAACGAAGCGGAGACGATTCGCCAGAGCTTTGAGCCGTACTACGAGACGACGATCCTCTCCGAGGCGACGGATCCGAACCTCCTCTACGAGCTCGAACAACGGATGGATGAGTTTGGGGTCTACAGTAAACAGGATGTCGACGTGTTCGCCCGAGTCTACTTCTCAAGGAGTGCAAAGCAGGATCGCGTGTACGCGCAACTTGCCGGCTCGGTGGAACGGTTTAAGGAATTGACGGATGAAGAGAGGAAGGAGTTTCGCGCACAACTGACAGACTACGCGCGGCTGTATGCGTTTCTCTCGCATGTCCTGCCGTTCAAGGATCCGGACCTGGAGAAGCTCTACGTCTTCGCCCGTAATCTGGGGCGCATCCTTCCCGCTGGCCACGACACCCTCCCGCGAGAGGTTCAGCAGAACATCGACATCGACTCCTACCGGATTCAGAAGACGGGAGACGGAGAGATCGATTTGGAGACGCGAGTCGGAAAGCTGCATCCAATGCGCACTAAGGGAGCGCATGGCCTGTCCGAGGAGGAGATCGAGCCGCTCTCGGAGATCATCAATGAGCTGAACGAACGGTTCGGGCTGAACCTTGGGCCGGAGAACAAGTTGACCCTGGAACAGATGATGCACAAGCTAAATCAGGATCCTGCTCTCGACGCGAGCGCACGGGTGAACACGCGAGAGAACGTCCGCCTCACCTTCGATCACAAGGTAGAGGACGTTATCCAGGAGATCGTGGACACGAACTTCAAGTTGTACAAGTGGATCACGGATAATCGCGCAATCGGTGACGCGGTGAGAAACCAGTTGTTTGACCAGTACCTGCGCAACCACCGACAGGCAAACGAACTCCTCAAGCAGAACGAGTCGAAGACTCTCGAATTCAAATCCACATTACGCTGGAATCTGAAGGAGAATTGCAAAGACCCGGTCCATGTCACTCATGCCGTGCTGAAGACGATCGCCGCGTTTCTGAATACCGATGGAGGAGATCTCCTGATCGGGGTCGCCGACGATAAGTCGATCTTGGGGATCGAGGCTGACCAGTTCGAAAGCGAGGACAAGTTTCTCCTCCACCTGAGCCACGTCATCGGTGCGGCGCTCGGGGACCGCGCCGGCACGCTCGTCGATGCCAAGATGGAGACCGTGAACGGCAAGACGATCTGCCTTGTTAGCTGCCGTCGCAGCCCCGAACCTGTCCTCTTCAAGTGGAAGGGGATCGAGTCCTCAGAACAGGGAGACTTCTACGTACGCAGTGGCCCGCAAACGGTGAAACTCAGCTCGGAGAGTGCACAAAAGTATATAGATACTCGATTCCAGAAACCGACAAACAAGTGATCTTGAATGAAATCAGAAAGCACCTTGTATCTTAGGAGGAGATAATGCAGATTGGTGCTGTAGAACGTGTCAGATTAGGAATATTCCCTACGCCGCTGGTGGAGCTGAAGGCGCTGGGCGATTCCTTGGGCGGGCCGCGCATCTTCATGAAGCGAGATGACCTTGATGGACTGGGCATGGGTGGAAACAAGCTGCGTAAGCTCGAATACGCATTTGCTGATGCCATCGCACAGGGGGCAACAACGGTGATCACGACCGGTGCTGTGCAGTCAAACCACTGCCGCCTCACTGCCGCAGCTGCGAACAAGCTGGGCATGAACTGCCACCTCGTCCTTTCTGGGGAAGAACCGAAAATCGCCACAGGAAACCTCCTACTGGACAAGATCCTCAGTGTGGCGGGGATTCATTACGTCCCGCGCCTCACGCCAGAAGGGAAGGAAGCGACCGGACACGATCCGGTGGAGGAGAAGGTCGCAGAAATCGACGAGCAGCTCAGGAGCGATGGCGAGATCCCCTATTACATCCCCAACGGCTGTCGCGCACTGCACGGTGCGCTCGGATACGCGGGCTGCGTGCGTGAGGTAGTCGAGCAACTGCACGGCCTCAACCTCGCTCCCGATTGCTTCGTATCGGCGTCTGGCTCTGTAAGCACGCAGGTCGGCCTGATCCTCGGAAGCGAGCTTTACTGCCAGGCGCAGGCACGGGTGATCGGAATAAGCGTCTCCCGCGACAAGAAATACGTGGCAGCGAAGATCACATCATCCATCGCCGAGGCACACGAATACCTTGGACTGGAAGGGCTACCTGAAGCAGAGATCATCGCCTACGACGAATACATCGGAGGTGGGTACGGCATTCCGACGCCGGAAATGAAGGAGGCCGTCGCACTTATCGCGAAAAAAGAGGGGATATTTCTCGACCCGGTGTACACGGGAAAGGCGATGGCGGGGCTGATCGACTTGATCCGCCGCGGGGTGCTGCGCAAGAAGGAGAATGTAGTCTTCATCCACACGGGCGGCGTACCTGGAATGTTTGCCGAAGGACAGGTGGCAAACCTGCAGTTCTAGAATGCGAGGATCACACCACTGGGAAAGTTGACGGGCGGCCGTGTGGCCGCCCGTCTTGTTCCTGCTGTATGTTATCTGGCTGCTGTGTTTGGACTACTCTGCCGTGCAGATGCCCGTTCCGTTTCCACGTCCAACTCCACTGCCATCAGCCAATCGCTGGCCGTAACCGCGGGCAGAACCAATTCCGCTGCCGCCTCCCAACCGCTGTCCCTGTCCGTTTGCCGCACCGTATCCGGTCCCATCCATCGGCGCTACCCAATCCGGATCATCGCAGTTGAGGATGCCATCACCGTCTGCGTCCTGCTGATTCTGGTAGAGATGGGTCTCACTTGTCTGATTCGCTGCTGGGACTGCGCTTCCCGCGCCAAACCCGTTACCGGCGAACGCCACTAAACCAACCACGAGAATGCTAACTGCCAGAATACTGATAACCACCGTCTTGATCTTTTTCATCATGTCCTCCTTATGGACTTGAGATTAATGGTATAGTAGCTGGCCGGTATGGAGCGTGGGTGAAGGACTTCTCTGGAAGTTGTCAGGATAAACGGGAGCAACCAGGAACGAGGGCTACCTTCCTCTACTCGCGCTCGACCAACGGGCAGATGCACAGCGCGTGTGCGCGTCGCAATTGGTCTACACCCTCATTGGCATAGGAGAACAGCGCGGCTGCCGATGGGATGGACGCACCATCGGATTTAGGGATCGGGATCTCCCTCATCGTCGCCCTTGGATGGAGCCCAGAAAGCTCGCGTGCCTTGGAGAGGGCAACGTCGAGCCCTCCCAATTCGTCGACAAGGCCACGTTCAAACGCCTGTCTTCCGGTCCATACGCGCCCGCCTCCGATGGCGTCGATCTCCCCTGAGGGCATCTTGCGTGCAGCGCTGACCCGCTCGAGGAAGAGCTCGTAGGTGTGCCTAATCGAGGAGAGAAGCCGCTCTTTCTCTTCTTTCGTGAACGGGCGCTGCGAACCATAGAAGGTGGCGTTCTCCCCACGCTGCAGCACTTCGTGATGGATGAGCAGCTTCTCCAGCATCCCTTCGTTGATGATCTTGCCAGAGAGCACGCCGATCGATCCAGTGACCGTCCCCGGCTGGGCGACGATGTATTTGGCCGGTGTCGCCACGTAGTATCCACCGGATGCAGCGACGGAGGACATGCAGCAGACAACGGGCTTCTTTTTTGCGAGCCGCCGCAGGGCGGAGGACATCGCCTCGGAGGAGGCGGCCGAGCCGCCGCCTGAATCAACTAACAGGACGAGGGCCTTGGCACGCTTGTCCTTCAACACCCGCCGCACCTGCTGCACGATCGTCAGATCCCCGGCACGTGGATTGAGGAGGAGCGGGAGTCTGAACGGCGGCTTCACCGGGGGACGGCCGCTCCTGCCATCAACGATATCACCCTCCACGCGGATGAGGGCGACGTAGCCTCCAGGCCGCACGAGAGGACGCGGTCGGAGTCTCTTACGGCAACTGGCGTAGGGGACGATCCTCGCCGGTCTGTCCGCCGTTCCTAGATGTGCGGGGAGATCCTCCTGGTTCATGATCCCGTCTACGGCCTTCGCGTCCAGCGCCTCTGCATCGGTGTAGGGTGCGCCATCTATGATCGCCCTGATCTTCTCCGGATCGGTCCCGCGATCGCCGGCGATGTCAGCAACGATCACGGCGTAGGTGTCATCGAGGAGCCAGTTTGCCATTTCGCGCGCCTCATCTGACATCTGCGTTCGCGTCAGCATGTCGGGTGCCGTCTTGTACGGGCTGATCTGTACGAAATCACCCTTGAGGCCGATCCGCTCCAGCGCATCCGCGAGGAAGACGTAACCGCGCGAAAGCCCAAGCTCCTCGATCGATCCGCCACGCGCGATAAGGACTTCATCCGCTGCGGTAGAGACGTAGTACTCGGCCATGTCGTAGGTGGATCCCCAGGTGACAACGCGCTTTCCGCTTTCCCGCAACCTCACGATGAATCCACGCACGGTCTGAAGCTGCGCCACGGACAGCTTGAGGCTTGCGATGTGGAGTACCAACCCGCGCACGCGTCGATCGCGAGCTACCTGGTCAAACTGCTCGCCAAGCTCCATGAGGCTCAACTTCTTGCCTAGCAGCTTGCCCCGGAGGAACCCTTGCTTGGGTTCCGGGATATCCGGGTATTCGCCGTCCAGAGTGAGCAGGACGTAGTCGGGCGGCATCTTGAGAAGACGGAGCGGGTAAAAGAAAGATCGGAGCAGAACGCGAATCACGTAGATGACAAACGGCATTACTTGCCCTCCTTGCTGTTTGGCTTCCATGAATGTACGCCAAGTACGTCTGTTAGCCAAGTCTTCTCACCCAACAAGAGAGTACAATGACCGCATGAATACCCGATCGGTCAGTGATCTCGCCACGCTTCGGGAGCAGATGCGAAGGTGCCGGCTCTGCGCCGACGCCGGCTACCCGATCACCCCAGAGGCGATCTTCTCCGGAGTGGTGACGGCGCGGATCATGGTCGTTGGGCAGGCACCGGGAGGGCGTGAGGTCGACCTCGGTCTTCCCTTCTCCGGCCCGGCGGGGCATAGGCTCTTTTCTTGGCTCGAACAGGCAGGATTTGAAGAGAAGAGGTTTCGCGAAGAGCAATATATCACCGCAATCACCAAGTGCTTCCCTGGGAAGGGTAAATCGCGCGGTGATCGCGTTCCAACCGCGGCAGAACGCAAGCTCTGTCTTCCCTTCCTCGCTCGCGAGATCGAGCTGGTGCGACCGGAGCTGATCGTCTCTATCGGAGGTGTAGCGATCAGGCACTTCCTCGGCAAGGTGAGGTTCGATGATGCCATCGGGCAGGTCTATCACGTGGATGGACGCTCGATCGTCCCGCTTCCGCATCCATCAGGCGCGAACATCTGGCTCAATCGGCCCACGAGCAAGGATCTCCTGCAGAAAGCGTTGCTCTCTCTGAAAACGGCGACAGGCGGCTTTTCCCATTAACGAAGTAGAAGTACTGACAGCTGCGGACGGAAAAGTAGCCTCGTACATTAGTGAGTGAGGGGTTGGCGGTGAGATGTTCTTGCTCAAGGTATTCGGTAAAGTGGATGTGGATGGAGGCAGGGATTGGGTGGGCAGGT
>CAZRQM010000038.1:0-6133 GCA_964602385.1 uncultured Thermotogae bacterium
ATTTGTCGATAAAGATTAGCGCGGTATAATCGGTCGATACCGTGTCCAAGTACTCAAGGAGGAGCACATGGTTCATGCTCGTCGTTTCGCTTTTCTTTTCCTCGTAGCGCTCGTTCTCGTATCGACCCTCGGCGGGGCCAAACCTCTCCCAGAACTGCGCGTCAGTCTGCCTCCGGTGATGGGCTGCCTGCCGATCGCCTTCGCCGATGGGTGGGATCTATTCGCGCAGAACGGTCTTGACGTGAAGGTTGTTGGGCTCAGCGACAACGACGCACGTATCCTTGCCCTCATGGCCGGAGATATCGATGGGATGATCTGTGATGTCTCCACCGCGATACTGTTGATAACAAGCGGAATGGATGTCGTAATCACGAGCACCGCCTATCAACCCGAACAGACGGGGAGCCTCGCCCTCTTGTCGCAGAGTTACTTTAAGATCGATTCAATAGACGATCTTCTCAGCCGGACGGAAACGGGGAACACGCTGAAGTCGATCGCCATCACGGAAATGAGCGATATCGAATACGAGGTCGACTCCCTGCTCACCAGCTTGGGACACTCGGTAAACCCCAACAAGGACTACTCTTACTGGCACGACATGCTGCAACTGGCAATGTTCCTCAACCTGGGTTCGGTCTACGCCGCTGTCCTGCCGGAACCGTACATCACCTATCTGAGCAAGTACCCCGCGATCAAGCCGGGAAGCACGTTTGTCCACCTCTCTGACTTCGCCGGGATCGACCTTCTTCCGAGCGTTGTCGTATTTCGCCGCGACGTGGTCGAGAAATCACCGGATGTCATTGCCCGGTTCTACGACGTCTACCGAGAAGCCATGGACAGGATCAATAGCATGTCCAGAGAGGAACTGACGACAACGGGAATCGACATTGCTCTCCCACTCTTCTTCCCCGGATTGGGCAAAGACGCCGTCCCCGAAGGGATACTCGATGACTTCGCTATTCCGCACTTCTCCTACCCCGCGATGCTCTCTATGGAGAAGTTTGAGGACGTCAGTGCGTGGCTGAAGTGGAAAGGCTATACGTGGAAACATCCCGCATACGAGGATGTAACTATGGATCAATTTATAAAATGATTAATGTAGATGCAGTAACTATCGACTACGGACACGGTGAGCAGACCGTGCGTGCCGTAGAGAACGTCTCCTTCTGCCTGGAGAAGGGGAAGAGCCTGGCCCTCATCGGCCCTTCCGGATGTGGCAAGACATCGCTCCTATTTGCCCTCTCCGGCCTTCTCCACCCGCGTTCCGGTACGATAAGGATCGACGATGAAGAGGTAAACACCCCTCGCCGCGACGTTGCCCTCATCTTGCAGAACGCCGGGCTTCTTCCATGGAAGACGGTGTGGCAGAACGCCAATCTGTCGCTGCTTCTAAACGGCGACTTCCCGCAGCAGAACGCAGCCGAGGTCCTTGCACACCTCGGGTTGGACAACGTCATGACGCGCTTTCCCGCCGAACTCTCCGAGGGAATGAAGCGGCGAGTGGGAATCGCCCGCGCTCTCTCCACCTCCCCATCCGTCCTGTTGATGGACGAACCGTTGGCGTCGCTTGATACGTTGACACGGGAGAAGATCCAGAACCTGTTCTTGAACCTGTGGCACGAGCACGGATTCTCTCTTATCCTCGTCACGCACAACATCGAAGAGGCCGCCTTCCTCGGTTCTCGGATCATCGTGTTCACCGATCGCCCGGCGCGGGTAAGTGCAACAATCGACAACCCTCAGATGGGAACGCTTGACTATCGTGGGAGCACGGAATTCCAAGGGGTCATGTCTCAACTCCGGGAGGCACTTGAATCATGAAACGCGTTCTTACCTACATCATCAGCGTCGCTGCGATCCTCTTCGTCTGGGAGATGGCGAGTATCGCCGTGAACCTGATTAATCATGCGGCGATCCTTCCCGGGCCGTTCGACGCTCTGTCGCAGGTGGTGAAGAACGCAGCAGAGCTGCAGCGCAACTTCGCGGCGAGCGCGTGGCGCCTTATCCTCGCCATCCTTATTTCCTTGGCCGCCGCAATGCCACTTGGACTGGTGATCGGTCGTGAGCCAACGCTCGATCGGTTCTTCTCCCCGATCATTTACATTACGTATGCCATCCCGCAGGTTGCGCTCATTCTGTTCCTGTTCGTCGTCTTCGGGACGGGAAGCGCGACCAAGGTAGCGATGGTCACCCTGGCACTCTTCTATCAGATCCTCGTCTCCGCACGCGGTGCGGCAAAGAATATCGACGAGGAATACGTGACAAGCGTCCTCTCAGCAGGCGCCACCCGCTGGCAGGTCTACCGACACGTCGTCCTCCCCGCCAGTCTTCCCCAGATCCTGACGAGCGTGCGGGTGAGCATCGGGCTCGGGATTGCCTTTTTGTACATCGCCGAGACGCGAGCAGCACTGGGAACAGGACTGGGATCGTTCATCAACAAGCACATGCTCTTCAGCAGGGACAGAGCGTTCGCGGGGATAGTCGCCATGGCCTTCCTCGGTCTTCTCCTGTACATGGCCGTGGACGTTATAGAACGGATCATCTGCCGCTGGAAGTACGTCAAGAGGCGGCCTCTCAAATGATGTCAACAATCGCCACGAGGACGGAAGAACATGAATATTAGCAGGATCTACATCGTCGCCAACACAAGTAAGGATGGCTCACTCCGTACCTTGGCCGTGCTTAAGGCATGGGCGCAGTTGAAGCGAATTGAGACGGTGCTCATCGATCGCGACCGCCCAAGCTTCTCCGAGGAAGAGGGGGCGATCGTCGTCGCTCTAGGCGGGGATGGCACGGTCCTCCGCGCCGCCTCGATCTTCGCCGACTCGGCGATCCCCATTCTGGGAGCAAACTTGGGGAGCCTCGGCTTCCTCACGCAGGTAAAGGCACCGTCGCTCACTTCCGCGTTGGAGGGAGTGCTGCGCGACTCGTTCGTCATCGAGGAAAGGATGCGTCTCTCCTATTCCTCCAGCAATGGCACGGGGACCGTGTTGAACGATGTCGTCATCACCGGAACGTCGGCGCTTCGCTTCTGCGAGCTGGAGCTTCTGTGGAGCGATGGCGTGGTGGCAAGCTACCCCGGCGACGGGCTGATCCTGTCCACGGCAACCGGATCGACCGCCTACAGCCTCTCCGCAGGAGGCCCGGTGATCGTCCCGCCGGCGGCGTGCATCATGGCAAGTCCTCTGGCGGTGCACAAGCTCGGTATCCTTCCGGTAATCTTCCCGGCAGAGGAGGTCCTCCTCGTGCGCACGCACACGCAGGTGAGCCTCTATGCCGATGGCGACTTCGCCTTCGAACTCCCAGCGGACGCGAAGATCACCATCAAGCGCGCTTCCACACCAACACGACTGGTCCGTATGGCAGACGCCCCCTCTTTCTTCCACGTGTTACGGGAGAAGTTAAACTGGGGCGATGCAGCCAAACGAGAAGGGAAGTCGGGCAACTTTTCCCGACAACCGTAGCCACGAGATCGTTTCGGCACGCCAGCCGTGGATGGCATCCATAATTAGGAAGAAGGGAGCAATAGTGAACAAGAAGACTCTGGACTTGGCTGGAATCTATCCTCCGATTCCCACTCCGTTTGATTCCGATGGGAAAATCGCCACCCTTGCCCTCACCGAAAACCTGCGCAGATGGAATCAGTATCAACTGCGCGGTTACGCAGTCCTCGGCTCCAACGGTGAGCTTGTCCTGCTGAGCGAGCAGGAGAGGCTGCGTGTACTGGAGATCGCCCGCGATGCCATCCCGCTCGATAAGCTGATGATCGCTGGCACGGGCTGTCAATCGACCGAACAGACCGTTACGCTGACAAAGAAGGCGGGCGCAATCGGAGCGGATGCCGCGTTGGTTGTTTCCCCGTCATACTACCGTGGACTGATGACGAAGGATGCGTTGCGCGCTCACTTCCACGCGGTGGCTGACGCCTCGTCAATTCCCATCATCATCTACAACATCCCATCGTGCACGGGAATCGACCTTGATGCCGAGACGATCGCCGCAATAGCTGAGCATGAGAACATCATCGGCATCAAGGATTCCGGCGGTAACGTGATCAAGATGGCGGAGATCGGGCGCCTGACCGGTCCTGACTTTCAGGTATTGGCCGGTTCCGCGAGCTTTCTCCTACCAGCCCTCTCCGTAGGGGCGGTTGGGGGAATCCTGGCGCTGGCCAACATCGCGCCCGCCCAGTGCCTGGCGATCAGACAGAGCTTCCTGGATCAGGAGTGGGAGCAGGCACGCCAATTACAGATGCGGATGATACCGCCAAATACCGCTGTCACCCGCAGATGGGGAGTGCCGGCAGTGAAGGCAGCGCTGGACATGCTCGGGATGTACGGCGGTCCGGCCCGGCCACCGTTGCCGCTGCTCTCAAATGAGACGAAACAGGAGTTGCGTGTCATCCTGAGCCAGGCCGGGATCTTGCACGATGACACGCCGCAGGACGATAACGAAGATCGGTAACGTAAAGATAGGAGGATATCATGAAAGGTCGAGCATTACTGATGATCCCTGGCCCGATCGAGTTTGAACCGGAGGTACTTCAGGCGCTTGGCGCTCCTACGACCAGTCATGTTGCGCCGGAATTCATCGAGGTGTTCGGGCAGGCTCTGGAGAGAATGCGAAAGGTATGGCTATGCCCTTCGGGACAGCCCTTTGTCGTCGCTGGGTCCGGGATGCTCGCCCTGGAGATGGCCGTGGTGAACCTGATCGAACCGGGTGACAAAGCACTGGTTCTGAGCACCGGCGTATTCGGTGATCGCTACGCCGAATTGCTGCGCCGTTACCACGTAGAGGTGACCGTGCTGCGTGCACCCGTTGGTGACACGGTTTCGTTGCAGCGGGTGGAAGAGGAGCTGAAGGCGCACTCGTACAAGCTGATGACTATCACTCACGTGGACACGTCAACTGGGGTTCGCACGGATGCAAAGTCCTTAGCCGCTATCGCGCACAAGTGCGACACACTGACCGTACTTGACGGGGTCTGCTCCGTAGCCGGTGAAGAGCTGCGCCAGGAAGAATGGGGCATCGATGTGGCGCTCACCGCCTCCCAGAAGGCGATCGGCGTCCCTCCCGGGCTTGCGCTGATGATCGCCAGTCCTCGCGCGCTTGCGACATGGCGCGGAAGAGAAACACCGGTGGGCAACTACTACGCAGACTGGGGCAATTGGCTGCCGATAATGGAAGCCTACGAAGCACGGAAAGCGAGTTATTTCGCCACGCCTCCGGTGAACCTCATCTGTGCCCTTAACGTTAGCCTGGAGAGGATCCTGGAAGAAGGAATGGAGACGCGCTTCCATCGTCACCAGAGGTTCGGAGACGCGTGCAAGGCAGCCATACAGACATTGGGATTGGATCAGGTTCCCACTGATCCAGCACATGCGGCGGCAACTCTTACCGCCCCCTACTACCCGCGAGGGGTCACGGGATCAGCGTTTCTTCCCAAGGTCAAGGACGCTGGAGTGATCCTAGCCGGAGGGCTACATCCTGATATCAAAGAGAGGTACTTCCGCATCGGACACATGGGAGCAGAGACCGCGGGCGATCTGCTGGCCACGATCGGCGCCGTCGAGGCGGGACTGCGCGGGTGTGGTTACCAGTTTGAATTGGGGGCGGGAGTGAGCTCGGCTCAACGCGTTCTGCGCGGCTAGAGGTGCACAATGGTTCCTAAGGTTTATGAAATCGTGATTGCAGCTAATGATCATGTGACCACTCGCGGAATCGAGTATCTCAACAAGTGTGGTGTCAGATACGAAGTCCTCACCTATCATCATGACAGAAAGGGAGCGAAGTACGCCGCGCACATGCTCGGTCTACCGCCAGAGGTCGTGATCAAGAGCCTCGTATTCCAGGCCGATGATGGATCATTCTTCTTTGCCCTGATGAGCGGGGAGGGGAGCGTGAGCGAGAAGAAGCTCGCCCGCGTGAGCAACCACAAGCACGTCGCCCCGTCCAGCCCACATGACGCAGAGCGGATCACCGCCTATCAGGTAGGAGGGATCAGCCCCCTCGGGGCGAAGAACCCGCTTCCCGTCTTCCTCGATCGCACCGCGGCCTCACATGCGGAAGTTGTGATCAACGCCGGTGCGCGCGGGACACTCGTCAGACTGGCGACAACTGACCTCGTTAGCGC
>CAZRQM010000038.1:6233-9213 GCA_964602385.1 uncultured Thermotogae bacterium
ACGCCGGTGCGCGCGGGACACTCGTCAGACTGGCGACAACTGACCTCGTTAGCGCCACACACGCGTCCATCGCCGACATCCGCATCGAGTAAACCACAAGAGCATTCCTCTCGCCCGCTCGCTATCGCTCGCTCAAGACGCGGGGACCGCCAAGAAGCAGATTCCCGTCTTGTTCTTTTCCTATTGCGTCTTCCTTGGCGTCCTGTTTGTCAGAACATGACGGTAGACAGGCCTTCGCGAGAGAATGTTTTGGCTCTGCTGATCACGCAGGACGAGATCTGTTCAGCATCATCGACTGTCCATCCGATGAAGAATAGATCGAGAAGTCTCCTACGCCGAAAGGCCTTCCAGCTCGTCGATCATACCTTGCAGAACGTCGAAACCACCCTGCCAGAAATCGGGTGAGGCAATGTCGATCCCGGCCTCGACGAGTATCTCTTGTGGACTCTTCGATCCACCGTAGGAGAGGATCTTGAGGAATTTAGGGACGAAGGATTCTCCTTCTTCCTTGTAGCGCTTGTACAGCGCCAGCACGAGGAGCTGCCCGAAGCTGTAGGCGTAGCAGTAGAAGGGAGTCCCATAGATGTGCGGGATGGAGACCCACTCGTAGCGGAATTCATCGCTCACTTCAACGGCATCGCCGAACTGCTCTTTCAAATTCGCCAGATACCTCTCGGATAGCGTGTCGCTCGTCGCACCAGCCTTGATCAGGGCGTGCGCCTCACGCTCGAAGAGGACAAAGTAGGCCTGCCTAGCGACCGTAGCGTAGGTCCCGTCGACAAAGCGGGCCAGCATCTCCCGCCGCAGAGCAGGGTCGGATTCACTCTCCAGTTGATGCTCCAACAGTAGGATCTCGGAGAATACGGATGCCGTCTCCGCCAAGGGCAGTGAAGAATGAAAGGTGAGCGGGGAGTGATCGGCGGCCATGAGGGCGTGCACCGCGTGTCCCAGCTCGTGGGCCAGGGTGGAGACGTCCCCACTCTTGCCGTTGTAGCTTGTCAACACCCACGGGGTAACTCCTGGGAGGACACCGTGGCAGAAGGCACCACCGTACTTGCCTGTGCGCACTTCGGAATCGAGATGGCCTTCATCAAGGACGCGTTTAGCATGTGCAGCCAGTGTCGGGGAGAACGCGTTCAAGCTGGAGAATATGGTGCTTATCGCCTTGTTGAACGGATACGTCTTTTCTGATGAGCTCAGGGGGGCGTAGATGTCGTAGCGTCGCAGCCGCTCTATCCCCATCCAACCTGCTTTCATGCGAAAGTAGCTCTGGAACATGTCGACGTTGTCGCGGCAGACGTCAAGGAGGACATCGACCGCCGCATCGGGAACGTCGTTTCTCAGGTTGCGCGACGAGATTGGGGAGGAGAAGCCGCGCAGGCTCACCTGTTCATCGGCCCAGTTACGCACTACGTGTTGGTAGATCTGCCCGAGCACGGTGCTGTTCTCGCCGTAGACGTGGTACAGTTCCTTGTACGCGCGCTCGCGAAGCTCAGGGCGGGGGTCGCGGGCGTAGGTCATCAGCTCGGAACGGGTGAGCGACTTCACCTCACCATCGACCTCCATGTTGAACGTAAACCCGCTCGTCAGCATCTCGTACAGGGTGACGAGCGCCTCCACCCCGTTTAGATCCTTGAGGTTGATCACCTTCTCCACCGGCTCGGAGAGGGTGTATGGCTTGTAACGGCGAAGCGAACGCAGGTAGTAAGCGAGATCGCCGCTTGACCGACGGAGCATTTCGGTAGCGGAATCATCCAACCCTTTCCACCACAGCTCGAAAAAGAGGACACGATTGTGCGCATCGGCGAGGACACTCTCGACGCGGCCACGGAAGGAGAGCGCGGCCTGATTGTGGGTGTCCTCGGCAAACCATAACTGCCCGTACGCCCCCAGACGCCGCACGAGTGACCCGATGCGCTCCACGATCTTCAGCGACGCGACAAAGTCATCCGTGCTGATATCGGTAGCGAGAGTCGTCCGCCTTCCCTCCAACTCACTGACCGCGCGCTCAAGCTGATCAAGGTAATCGCTTCCAAGATCCTCGGGCCGATCAGCGCTTGGAATCAGGTCTGATAGCGACCACCGCCCTTGCTCGTAGACATGTCCATTCATCTCATTCCTCTCAATTAGCGTTCCCGGGCACCTATTATACGGAATCAGCACCGTTGCCAGCAAGGCCAATCTCGCCTGATACCTCGCGCATCCCCATGATCACGTCCTCGAACAGGTTCCCAAGCTCCATCCCGAGCATCTGCGCGCCATTTGCGATAACCTCGCGGTTAGCCCCGGCAGCAAAGCTCTTGTCCTTCCACTTCTTAGTGACAGACTTGACCTTCATGTCAAGGACGCTCTTCGACGGGCGCACGAGGGCCGCGGCGGTAACTAGTCCGGTTAGCTCATCGATCGCGTACAGGACCTTCTCCATCTCCTGTTGCGGCTCAACATCCGTGACAAGCCCCCAGCCGTGCGACATGATCGCCCGAATGTAGTCCTCCGGCCAGCCGCGCTCCTCCAGGATCTCTTTCGTCTTCTGGCAGTGCTGCTGCGGATAGCGCTCATAATCGAGATCGTGTACGAGGCCGATGACCCCCCATTTCTCCTCGTCTTCGCCGCGCTTGCGCGCCATGTAGCGCATTACTCCCTCGACAGACAGAGCGTGTTTGATCAGGCTCTGCCCCTTGTTGAATTCCTTGAGAAGCGCCAGTGCCTCCTCGCGGGTTGGCGTGTGTGTTTCCATCGTTCCTCCTTACGATCGTTGCTGTAATGTGACTATATTCCCGCAGCCACCCGTTTTCCAGTGTCAGTATCTCCTGCATATGTGATTTACCTGCCGGGAAGCCTTATAGTATCTCTAATTCCTTTCGGGAGGGGAGAGAATGGATATTCAGATCGGGGTCTTCCTCCCCCTGTTTCTTATTGCTATCGTAATGGGTTTCCTTGCTAGCTTATTGGGTGTAGGGGGAGGGATCTTCATGGTCCC
>CAZRQM010000039.1:0-9190 GCA_964602385.1 uncultured Thermotogae bacterium
AGTTGACGATAAGGTTCACGTCCTTCTTGAGCGCGTAGTCACAAGTCGCGTTCACTTTTAGTGTGTTCTCCGATGCAATGTCGAATGGCCCGAAGAACCCGGCGTGGACAGTTAGCTGGGAGTCAGGGACTGGAGCGAGCGATGCGTCCCCGGAGATCGTGACGAGAACGTCCTGGGTCCCGCCATAGGCATCGATCAGCTCGTAGCCGATCCCCGCCTGCACTGCCCAGCCGCAGCTCGCTCCATCTCCGGTAGCGAGGATGTCATCCTCAACAGTGAGGAGAGCGCGCGCGTCCAACGTGACGCTAGCCGTCTGCTCGATGAGCGGCTCGATCGCGGCAACAAGGTCCTTGATTGTCGCGTATTCCACCTTCTTTCCGATCTCCTTAGCAATTGCCATCAAGGTATCGTCTGAAAGAGGAGCGGGAATCGCCTCCAGTGCCAACAGATCATTCTGAATGGTGATCGCCTTCGCGAGCGGAGTGACGTCGCTAAACCTTCCGTATCCGGCCCCGACGCTCACGTTGACCGAGGGCGTAGACTGACCGAGGGCGTAAGAAGCGTCGGCTCCGCCGAAGCCGAAGATCGGCGCCTCGTCGCTAAGGTAGTAGCGGAACGTCCCCGTCCCCTGGCCAAGCCCCCCCGCGATCACGAAGTCCTCCAGGTCGAGAGACCCAACTCCGGACAAGGTAAACCCGATATCAGGGGAGTCGAATAGTTGAGAGTAATCGAGGGCGATCCGCCCGGAGTTGATCTCGACACCGGCCACAGCCGGATTGTCGAAGTAACGATAACTCATTGAGAGCTTGAGGTCTGACAAGCTCGTCTGCGGTGAATGGTAGTTACAGAGGGACAGAGGTGCCCCCAGCGCAACAACCCCGATCAACAGCATTCCTAGAACAAACGTTGCCCATTTCATCTACATCAGCCTCCTTTTTCTATCGCCAAACAAGTGAATTATACAGCTTTCACGACCAAGAAGTAGTTCCGGTCTTGTCGTCTCTTTTTTCACGCTATGAAGGTACACCCGTATTCGCCTAGAACTCCTGCGCGATTCCCCTTGAGATCTCTTTGATAGTGCACCTCTTTGCAGCGCTTCTCTCTTCATCCTGTGGTTTCGCATGGGCGCACTCAGCAAGTGCACGCCGCACGGCTGGCCTATCTTCCCGATCTTCTATGGAAGCGGGCGTGTTCCGTGTGGGTTTACCAATCCTATAACACTAGATCAGCTCCTCAATCTCTCCAACCTGAGCGAAGACCCGTAGGACTTCATCCATCTGTTCGTCGGTGTGGGTCGCCATGTAGCTTGTCCGCAAGATTGATTCTCCCGGCGGCACCGCGGGCGGAATGGCAACGTTCGTGTACACGCCCGCTTCAAACAGTGCCTTCCACGTCTTCAGCGTCTTAAGCTGATCGCCGATCAGAATCGGAACGATCGGTGTGTCGCTACTACCAACCTTGAATCCTAATTCACGATAGCCCCGACGCATCCGCTCGGCAATGGCGTTGACGCGTTCCACTCGCTCCGGCTCTTGCTCGATCACTTCGAGGGCCGCAAGTGCTGCGGCAACGTTCGGCGCGGGAAGGCTGGCGCTGAAGATGAGTGGGCGGGCAAGGTGCTTGATCCAGTGGATCGTCGACGCCGCGCCAGCGATGAAACCGCCGATCGAGGCAAACGACTTGCTGAACGTCCCCATGATCAGATCGACTTGATCGGTGAGACCGTAGTGCGCAGCGGTCCCATGCCCGCGACCGGTAACTCCCATCCCGTGCGCATCATCCACCATCAACCGCGCTCCGTACTCATGGCACAGAGAGGCAATCTCGGGGAGAGGAGCGATCTCCCCGCTCATGCTAAACACACCATCCACCACGACGAGCTTTCCCGCATTCTCGGAGACGCCGCGTAAGACGCGCTCCAGATCGTTCATGTCGTTGTGACGGAAGCGCAGAAGCTTACCGAGAGCCAGACGCGATCCATCGACGAGGCTGGCGTGATTCTCGCGATCGCCGATGATCACATCTCCCCGCCCGACCAATGCGGAGAGCGTACCAAGGTTCGTCTGATAGCCGGTGCTGAACACTAGTGCGTCTTCCATCCCGACAAACTTCGCCAGCCGTCCCTCGATTTCTTCGTGCAGGGCAAGGGTGCCGTTGAGGAACCGGGAACCGGTACAGCTCGGACCGAAGCGTTGCAGCGCGTCAATAGCCGCTTGACGCACATGCGGGTGTGCCGTTAGTCCCAAGTAGTTGTTCGAACCGATCATGATCAGACGCCTGCCGTCGATCGTCGCCTCGGTCCCTTCGCTCTGATTGAGCGGAATGAAGAATGGGTAAAGGCCCATTGCCTGTGCCTCGTGAGGGCTCGCCGGATATCCCATTTCATGCGCTACCGCCGGGTCCGAGTAGAACCCCCGGCACTTCTCAAATAGATCCACTATCGTCCTCTCCTCTTCCTCACTTTGCTTGAACGTACACGATACCAGACCGTGCTCACATAACCCTATAATACTTCATAAGCGCCCACTCAAAGAAGCGGTTTGGCAGAATCTGCTTGAGAACAGCCGCTCCCCGCTGCGATATCCCCCCCACAGAATAACGCACCTTAGGAGAAGGGTTGCGCAGTATTCGTACGAGGAGCCTAGCGATCTGCTCCGGGGACGACCCAGTCTGCTCGTCCTTCTCCGCTACCTTGATTGTGCGCTCGAAGCTCTCTTGATAAGCGAGATTATCCTTTGCCCCGACGACGTGGCGCCTGTTGGCGGTGAATCCTGTGCGGAAGTCGCCCGGTTCGATCATTATCACACGAATCCCGAACGGGTGCACCTCCATGCGCAACGCCTCGCTCATCCCTTCAACAGCAAACTTCGTCGCGCTGTATAGACCCTGATAGGGGAGGCCAATCCGCCCTCCGAGTGAGGAGATGTTGACGATTGTCCCGTGGTGAGCCACGCGCATCACTGGGAGGGCCACGCGGCAGACGCGGAGCATTCCAAAGAAGTTCGTCTCAAACAGCGCCTTCGCTTCCTCGATCGATGTATCCTCAACCGCACCGGCGATCCCGAACCCGGCATTGTTGACGACCACATCGATCCGCCCCTCTGCCTCCACAATCCGCTCAACTGCGGCAGCAACAGATTCATCGTCGGTAACATCCATCGTTAACATTTGCAAATTCGGCACACGTGCTTCCTGTTCCGGATGACGGCTCGTCCCGTAGACACGGTTCCCTTCTGACGCAAGCCGCTCGGCACAGGCTTTACCGATTCCAGACGACGCGCCTGTAATCAACACTATCCTATTCACACCTTATCATCCCCCATGTTAAGCCGACAAAGATATCTGAGGCTTCTCACAAGCATCTTTGTTGTCATAAGCAAGTCGTCTCCGTTCGATCGCGATAGGACAAACTATAGAGCAATCCATCACTCAAGATCCAGGCCGATGATGAGCGGGTCGTGGTCGGATGCGCGATAGGGATCGTTGCGATACAAGGACTCCACCTGTTCGTCCGATTTGTAAGCGCTGTCGTAGCCAAGGACGGACGCTTCGTCGGCGTCGATGTGCCACACCGTCGCTCCCCTCACCTGCGCTAGCAGTGTAGTGGAGGCGAGCGCGTGATCGAGCGCCCCCGCTTCACCCGTGTACACGTAGGTGTACGCTGGACCTTTAGAAAACTGAGACATAAGATCGGTATATCCTCCTGCGGTGAGGGTCGTGATCGGGTCCTCATGCGTGTAGGAATTGAGATCGCCGACGATCAGCACGTCCGGATCAACGCTTCCCGTGGGATTCGTCGCTAGCCACGTCAGCAGCGCGGAGGCTGTCTCGGTACGATTGCGGTTCCAACAGCCCTGGCCATCACCTTGATCGCGATCCGGCCCGTGCGCCGAGCTTGTGCTCTTCGATTTGAAGTGGTTGGCGACTACGGTCAACTCTTCCCCGTTCGCCTTGTCGATAAAGGTCTGGGCCAGCGGCGGGCGGTTCATCTCCGGTAGATCGCTCATCGGCATCGTCGCTGGATCTCCCACCGGGCTCACGGTCTGCGTGCGGTAGACCAGCGCCACCGTGATCTCGTCCGTTCCCAGTTGATCCACGCTGGGTGCGATGTAGGCATACGCCGTGCCGATCGGCGCAGCCGCATTCATCCCGCGCATAATATCGTAGATCGCGCTCTGCGGGTCAAAGCCGTCGTTCTCGATCTCCATCAGGGCGATGATGTCCGCGTTGAGTCCAACGAGCGCCTTCACTAGCTTGTCGCGCTGCCGTTCGAAGTCGACAAGAGTGGCGACCCCACGCGCCGTGGGAAACCCACCGCCGCAGCCATCGCCGTTGAAGTAGTTCTCCACGTTGAAGCTTGCCACCCGCAAGTTCCCCTCTACCGCAGGCGCGTTCGATTCGCGGGGATTGCTGGAAAGGAAGGTCGGCATCGCTGTGGGCTCAATCAGGTAAGCGCCAAACAAGTAGGTGAGAACGCCCTGCACGCCGATTGCCGTATCGCCCGCACGCAGTGTTTGGCTAGCGGTGAGTTCCGGTGTGGGGTAAATAATCGGATCGGGGTTCTGCGCAACGTTTCCATCGTCGAGCACGATGCGATTGAGAGCGTTTCGTGCCATCACAGCCTGCGCAGGCTTGCCCGGATCTGCAATTTCAGTCGGCGAGAACAGGCGACCGTTGGAGAGGGTGATCTCGCCGTAGCGACCAAGGCTGTACGTGTCAGTGACGGTCAGGCTCTGCGGGAAAACGACGCGCATCCCCTCTACTCGCTCCAAGGCGCTCTCTGAATCGACCGGCAGGCTGATGGAGACCGCGCTCGGTAAATCGACCGTTCCACACACCGCAATCTGGGTAACGCTCTTGATCTCGGTCAAGTCATTGTACTCAGTAACGGCCCCGGTTACGCAGACAAGATCGCCCATTTCTGCATCGATGGTGGCGTTGGTGGCATAGACGAAGATACCCTCGGACGTGTGCGGGTCGGAGTCGGCGTCGCGATCTTCCTCCTGGAGGAAGAATCCGCCCAACCCGTCAGCCTCGTGAAAGTCGCCGACCACCACCGCCTCGACAGTGACCGTCTCCCCAACAAGCGGGCTCACATCGCCGTCGCCCTGAATCGCGTGAATCTTGGTGATCGTCCCCGCGCACGGGCAACTCACTATTTCATGCTGCGGTGGTAGAAGCTGCGTCACCAACAACAGCGCCAACGCGGCGGCCAGCGCAACGATAAGAATCTTGTTCAATGCACTCCCTCCAGGTAATGAATAGATTACTCCCCTTCCGCTCGATCACACAAGGGAAGACACGGTCGATCGATGGTCACTGGATCACGGCCAATAGATGGATGCAAGTTCTTCTGTCACCATCCGGCACATCGCATGCGCAGCGAACGAGGACCAACATCCTCTGCAGCTCAGATCTCCTAGTAGCTTCACCACTCATCAAGCTTGATGATGTTGGTGAATGGGGCAAGAATTACCGCCTAGCGGGCGAGAAAGGAGCGCGGCCACACAGCGGCTATGGCAAATCACAAATCGCTAAGCAAGAGGTTGAAGCTTGCAACCATCCCTCGACTCGTAGGTCGACCATTGCGCTGGGTGTTTCTTCAATGAGGGCTTGATCTGTAGGAAACGTTATTGCATAGTCCCCCCCCGTGAATAACGAAGGATTCGTAAGACTTCCAAGTGTTCTTGAGATTCTGAAACCCGCTGTCGGGCCGAGTTCGTCGCACACCCTGGGACCGATGCGAGCCGGGCTCGACTTTCTTCGTCTCTTGCGGAAACGGACCGGACCGCAACCCGGAGGAAAGATCCGCGTCACGCTGTGCGGAAGTCTCGCCTATACCGGGCGCGGGCACCTCACAGATCTGGCTGTCGTCGCCGGCTTGGCTGGGTACGGGCCAGCGGAACTCGTCGACCAGTCGATCCGTGATATCCATGACCACGTGTGCTCTACCGATACGATCACAACAGATTCCAATTGGTTCGTCTTCCATCCCGAGGATGATGTAATCTTCGACACTAAGGCAAAGTCGCTTCCTCACCCGAACACGTTGCGGTTTGCGCTCCTCGATCTGCGTGGCCGGACACTCCTCTCCACTGTGTACATCTCAATCGGCGGAGGCCAGATCGTCGACGCGGCGACCTACGAGTCGGCGGGCATCAGGGCGGACGTTGAGCATGTATCAGGACGCGAGATTATCGAGGAATGCGCGCAGCTTGGTAAGACTCTGCCCGCTTACGTCCTCGACGTGGAAAAGGCGAACTACGGTCACTCCAAGGCCGAGGTGATGTCTCACATCGCGATGATGTGGGAGCGGATGCGTCGGTCGATCGCCGACGGCCTTCGCCATGAGGGTACGCTTCCCGGATCGTTGCGCATGGCGCGCCGCGCCGCGGAGATGATGTCCCTCTTTCGATCGCACGGAGGAAAGCCGGGGATTGTCTCCTCTGAGGCCTCCAGAGCGTCGATCTATGCGATCGCGGTGGCCGAGGAGAATGCGGATGGAGGAAACATCGTCACCGCCCCGACGTGTGGAGCTGCGGGAGTGCTTCCCGCGTGCCTGCTTGTTGCGCAGGAATCGCTTGGTCTCACCGACCAACGGATCCACGAAGCGCTGCTCGTCGCAGGCCTCATCGGCTCACTCGCCGTGGCCGAGGCGTCCATTGCCGGTGCTCTCGTGGGATGCCAGGGGGAGATCGGCGTTGCGAGTGCAATGGCCGCCGCTGCTGTCTGCTACCTCCTCGGGGGAAGCGTCGCCGATCAGATCGACCGCGCCGCTGAGACGGCGCTCGAACACTACCTCGGACTAACCTGCGATCCGGTCGGAGGGCTAGTTCAGATCCCGTGCATAGAGCGGAACGCGGCTGGTGCTGTATCGGCCCTCAACGCCGCGAGTATGGCAATGATCTCCGGTGGAAGGGACCGCGTCAGCTTCGACGCCACGCTCAAGGCGATGCGCCAGACCGGACTCGATATGCCAAGCCGGTACAAAGAGACCTCGCTCGGCGGGCTCGCCGCGATCGTAGACGTCGACGAGACCACGAATCACGCGTAAACACTGCCTGAACATCCGCGACGACTACAAGCATTGATCGGCGTCTATCCTGTTTCCGCCATCTCCTTTCAGTCGCGGCCAGCGCGTGATTTCCATGCGCCGCGTCACACGATTATGCAGGTATTAAATGAGGTGACCGATGAAGGAACGAATACGCTTCATCATAATCGGTCTGCTTGTGATCGCTATGCTGACCGCGGCCGTGTAGCTACTGCTGGCGCCATCGTCCACTGCCGTCGTCACGGGGATGTTGTCGATGTGGATGCGCGGCATTGGCGTGCAGGTGTGGTACCTTGAGCGAATGGAGATGACCTCGTCGACAGATGTGGTAGGTTGATCCGGCGCGGCAGATCGGCGTCCCAGTAATCTACGTGCGGCACGTCGACGATGAGACACCGACGGCCACCACACGGTTGGCATCCACTCCGGCGTTGCGCTACTAGCGGGCGAGCCGGTAGTCAGACAGGAATTTGGGAGCGCATTCATCGAGACCGATCCCGAGGATGTCCTGGAAGAGCGGCGAATCCGCCGCCTGATCGTCTACGAACTCGACACTTTCGGTTGTGTCAACCAGACGGTGACGTACGCCGTGCTCCACGGTTACGGTATCGCCGTTGTCAAGAATACACACGGAGCGCGCCTTCCTCAGTTGGGGCACCGAGTGGCCGATCGATACTTCACCCGGCATGGGCGTCAAGGTGGGATCGGTCTCGTGGATGAGGCCGATGTCGTCTTCCACTCGGGCGGTTAGGCGAGAGAAATCATCAGCTCGCGCCTTTGCGGAGGCACGCTCACGGTCCAGCGGGGAAATGGGTGGATTCTATCGCTCGGCCTATTCTCGGAGGCCTCTTCATAGCATTCTACCGCGGAGGACACAAGCGTCACTTCATGGATATCCAGGATTTTCCATTTTCGCGCGGATTGGTGTATCCTCTCGCTGTACATGGCTTGCCTCTGTCAGCAATCGTGTTGACGGGTATGAGCCAGAAAAGGAGGATGCATGGCGTTTCAGGAACGAAGCATGGTTGACGTGCGACATCTAGATCTGCATTGCGCGGATTGTGGAAAAGTAATCGAGGAACTCCCATTTGAACCGAAGTCTGATCGGCCGGTGTACTGCCAGGACTGCAATCGGAAACGGCGCCCACCGAGCCGTGATGACCGAAGAGGCGGAGACAAGCGGCGATAACGAGGGTCCGTTCGAAATCAGTGAAGAGCAGGCCAGTCAGATCGGCCTGCTCTTTCTTGTTTCCGTTCAGTCCTCAACAACAAATACCGTCAGCTCTCTTGGGCCTCCGTCACTTGCGAACCGAACCTAGAAGTCGCTAACCACTCGAAACAACAAGGAACTCCCACTTAGTTCGGACCTCACGCCGTCTCTACAGGCCGAGAGGGGTTATCTGGTACTTGAACGTGTAGCCAGCATCGGTCGCCAGTCTTTCTATGGATGTTCTCACCCTCGAGAAGTCAAACGTGTAGCTGTACTGCGCGCCGAACAACTCGGACTGCTCCTTGATGGACCCTTCCCGCGGCCCCATGCCGGTCTTGTAGGTCTCTTTTTTGAAACCGAAGCCCGGACCGACGGCACTGTCACCCGCGGACATGCCGGAACCGGACTCCGTCAGCGTCTCGGTGAAACGCAGCTCCTTCTTGTCCTCATCAACGCGAAATTTCGCGCTATAGGTGAGCTTCTTCTTCGAGAGAAATACCCGCCTCTCGGCGACGGTGAACTTGACAGAATAGACTCCTCTATTTTCTTTTAGAGTCGCCGGGATTTCCTCGACAAACTCCTTGATCTCATCGACTAGCATGGTGGCGTCCCCCTTTTTTCTGTTGATGGTCCATGAATGATAACACGTCCGTCTCCGGCACGGAAGAGCAGGGGAAGAAGAATGAAAGGATGCCTACTCTTGGCATCCAACAAGGTGAACGATCCGGCGCGGGCGATGGAGAAGAAGGCTGACAACGATTCGACTTCGCTCGCTTGGAATTGCGGCCCGCAGAATGCCCGGTCTCATGCATATAGCCGAACACCATAGCCTATCCACTCCTGAGGCTTCGAATGATTTCCCGAAATCTTACTCTTTTCCCATACATCAGCAAGTGAGTCCTGAAAACCTTTATGGTCAATAGCAG